>JBJMJD010000032.1:0-5392 GCA_045806525.1 Gaiellales bacterium
CAGCCATTTGGGCACTGTGCAGCACAGTCTACCGGCCGGCCCGCACCGGCCTGCCTCACAGCGGAGCCGTGACCGCCTGCCCAGCGCGCCACGACGAGTGGCGGGCAGCACCGGGATGGTGCATCAGCCAGATCGATGCCAGCCCCTGCCAGGGGCCGTAGCGGGCGAGCAGATCGCGGTCGCTCTCGACGCCCAGCGCACGGGCCAGACGCACCAGCGCCAGGTCGCCGGCCAGCCCGTGTTCGTGGCGGCCGAATCCGTAGACCATCACCACGCCCACCGACCACTCCCCCAGCCCCGGCTCGCGACGGATGCGGAGCTCCGCCCGCTCGGCGGAATCGCCGGCCAGCGCCTCCAGGCGCAGCCGCCGCGCGGCGCGGGTCAGCACCACGGCCCGCTTCGGCGACAGTCCGGCCCGCTCCAGCAGCGCCGGGTGGGCCGCCGCGAGCGTCTCGGCGGCGGGCGCCAGCATGAAGCGCCCGCAGGGGCGCCCGAGCCGGTGGATGATGCGCCGCTCGATCGCGAGCGCGTCGGACGAACGGATCAGCTGCCCGCACACGGCCCGGATCAAGGCGTGAACGGGAGTGGCAAGCATCAGCGGCCGCAGCCCGCGCAGGCGCGACGTCATCGGTCGCAGCAGCGGGTCGTCGGCTGCCAGGCGCAGGAACGGCGTCGTGTCGAGGCCGACGCCGAGCAGCCGGTGCAGGCGGTCGTGTGCGAGGCACGCTTCCGGGCTGTCGATGCGAGCCTCCAGGGCGCCGTCGTGCCGCTGCCAGACGTGAGCGGTGGCATCATGCTCACCGGCCGGGTACGCCAGCTGCAGCACGCTGCCCCGGAAGCTGCGGGACAGGTCGGGCGAGCCGATCGACCGCGCCAGCAGGTAGGGCGAGGCCGGGGTGAAGGTGACATCGAGCACCGGGCGCATCCTAGAGAACGGATCTACGGAGGTGGCGGCGCGGCCCCGGTTGCCGAGAGCCGCACCGGCATGCGCACCTCGCCGCTGACCTGAACGATCACGGCGATCAGCACCACCAGGCCGCCCACCAGCGTGGCCGTGTCGGGAGTCTCCGAGAAGGCGACCCACACCCACAGCGGCCCCAGCACCACCTCGAGCAGCGTGATCAGGGCCACCTCGGCGGCGTTGATCAGGCGAGCGCCGACCGCGAACAGCGCCAGCCCGATGCCCATCTGGAAGGCGCCGATCAGCGCCAGGAAGACCAGGTCGTGGCGCGTGATGGAGCTGGGCGCCGCGAACGGCGCGGCGACGCAGACGACCATGACCTGGGACAGGCAGACGGCCGGGATCATGGACACGTCGCTGCGGTGACGCGTGATCACGATCGCACCCGCGAACGCGAACGACATCAGCAGCGAGACGCCGTCACCGATCACGTCCGCGTGGCCGGGCGTCCCGAACATGACGGCGACGCCGGCCACTGCGATCGCCATCGCCGCCCACGTGCGCCCGGTCACGCGCTCGCGCAGCACCACCCAGCCCAGCAGCGCAGCGAGCACCGGCGAGATCGCCTGGGTGAACAGCACGTGCGCGACGGTGGTGTGGTTGAGCGCGACGATGAAGCTGCCGGACGCGATCGCCGTGCAGACCGCCACTCCGACTCCGGCGATGCCGATCGAGCGGAATGCGACGGTCAGGTTGCCGCGCTCCGTCAGCCAGACGAGCCCGAGCAGCGCCGCCAGCGCGAACCCTGCCCGGCCGGCCAGCTGCGTGGCCGTGCTGACGCCGAGCTCACGCTG
This sequence comes from Gaiellales bacterium, assembly GCA_045806525.1. Lineage (GTDB taxonomy): Bacteria > Actinomycetota > Thermoleophilia > Gaiellales > JAICJC01 > JAICYJ01. The sequence continues at coordinate 1,756 of JBJMJD010000032.1, forward strand.
GAACAGGCCCGCTGTCGACCAGGCGATGGCCGCTAGGGCGACGGCCAGCTGGCCGCGCCTTCGTGAGGAGAGGCGACGAGGATCCACGAGCGGACAGCATAGGTGGCTACCTGCCCTGTCCCCGGCCATCCTCCACTCCACGCGGTAGCCGTTCCGCAGGAACCCCCAAACCGACCCTAAGCTTTCGCTCATCTCGCCTCCGTAGGGTTCGGGCATGGAACCGACCCCGAACGATCAGCCCGGCCGGATGGCGGCCGCCAGGCGTCGTGCCGCGCTCGGCAAGGGCGCCCTGGCCGCCGCCGCTGTCGTCGTGTTCGTCGGCGGGATGCTTGCCACTCGCAGTACCGCATCCGGCCACGCGCGTCACTCGGCGACGCCGCTGAGGGCTCCCCGTCGGTTCGCCGGCACGGTGCGGCGCAACTCGCTGCAGCCGGGCTCGATCGCTCCGCCCCAGTCGGCGCCCCCGCAGGCGAGCACCAGCCAATCATGAGCGCGCCCGTCCTGCGCTTTCGGGCGATGGGCTGCGACGTGGCCGTCGCCGGCGCGACGGCCGAGGAGGCTCGGCGGATCCGCGTCCTGTTCGAACGCCATGAGCGCCGCTTCAGCCGCTTCATCGAGGGCAGCGAGCTGAACGCGGTGAACGCCGCAGCCGGCCGGGCGATCCGCGTGTCCTGCGCGTTCGCCGACATGCTGCAGCTGTCGCTGTGGGCCGCCCACCAGACCGACGGGCTGGTCGAACCCACGATCGGCTCCGCCCTGCGGGCGGCGGGCTACGACCGCGACTTCGGGGACGGCCTCGACCGGCCGGAGCCGGCCGCACCGGCCTTCGCGGGCTGCTGGCAGCGGATCGAGTCGCGCGGCCGGCTGCTGCGCGTGCCCGCCGGGGTCGAGCTGGATCTGAATGGCGTGGTCAAGTCGCGTACCGTCGACGACGCGCTCAGCTGCCTCGGCGGCGAGGGCTGGATCTCCGCCGGCGGCGACGTCGCCGCCCGCGGAGCGGTCGACGTGGAGCTGCCCGGGGGCGACGCCGTTCGGCTCGAGTCCGGCGGCCTTGCCACCAGCGGCCGCGGCCGGCGCGCCTGGCGCCGCGGCGGACGTCAGCAGCACCATCTGATCGATCCCTCCACCGGCCGGCCGTCGCGGACGCGCTGGCAGCAGGTGACGGCGTCCGGCGCCACGTGCGTGGATGCAGATGTCGCCGCCAAGGCGGCGTTCCTGCTGGGCGACGACGGCCCGGACTGGCTGGACGAGCGTCACCTGCCCGGCCGCTTCCTGTGGGCAGACGACCGAGCCGTCATCAACCGCTCGTGGCGAATCGCGCTGGAACGTGCCCTGATATGCACCTGACATCGAACCCGATCGACTGGTACGCGGCCCGCGCGGCCGGCATCGCTGCGTACGTGCTGCTGACCGCGGTGATCGCGCTGGGACTCGCCCTGGCCGGAAAGGCGCCGGGCCGGCGCTGGCGGAGGTGGCCGATGTTCGCCGTGGAGGACGTGCACCGCTACGGCGGCCTGCTGGTGGGGACGTTCATCGCCATCCACGTCGTCACGATCGGCATCGACTCCTTCCTGCCGTTCTCGCTGACCCAGCTGGCGGTGCCGCTGGCGGCCGGCTACCGGCCGATCTGGACCGGTCTGGGCATCGCGGCGGCGGAGCTGCTGCTGGCGCTGGCGATCACCAACCACTATCGCGGGCGAATGTCCCACCGGTGGTGGCGGCGGGCGCACTATGCGAACTTCGCGGTGTGGGCGGCGGCCACGCTGCACGGGCTCGGATCGGGCACCGACAGAAACGCGCCGTGGATGCTCACGATCTACATCGTCTCCGCCACGCTGGTGGTGTCGCTCGTGCTGTGGCGGATCGCCGAGCGGCCGGGAGCGCCGGCGCGGCTGCTCACAAGGCGCCTGCTGGTCGTCGCCGCCGTGTCGGCGGCCGTGATCCTGGGCCTGGCGTTCGGGCCGCTGCGCGTCCACTCCCGCCAGTGGAACGCGGCCAGCTTCGACGACCACCTGAGCGGGCGGATCCTGCAACAGCAGGGATCCGACGTGGCGCTCGTGTCGATGGCCGGTGTCGGGCACGGCAGCCAGAACGTCCTGGTGCGGGCCGACCTGCTGGTTCGTTCCACCAGCCTCCAGGCGACCACGTTCCAGATGGAGTATCTACCCAGCGGCGAAGTCTGCAAGGGGAAGGTGACGGCGGTGCGCCCGCTGGGCTTCGACGGCGCCTGCACGACCGGCGGGGTTCAGCGGCACGTGGTGGCCAACTGGCGGCTGACCCATGACGGGCTCCTGTCGGGGCGGGTCACCGCGCACACCTGATCAGGGGCTTTCGGGTGCGGTACGTTGCCTGGTACCGATCGGAGGACCAGATGAGCGGCGAGCAGTATCTCCACTGGCACGACGGCGTCGAGTTCGACGAGGCGACGCAGACCTGGCGCGGCTACATCGAGGACAACAACTACAGGTCGAACAAGCACCTGACCGAGCAGACGTTCGACGACAAGGGCGACGCGATCGTGGCCGCGAGCAGGATGCTCTCCGAGGCGCGAAAGGGCCGTCCGCCCGCGTAGGGCTGCGGTCGGTCGGCGGCACGGCCCCCACGCGACACACCGCGCGCTCAATCTTCGGCCGCGCCCTGGCGACCTACCGGGCGCGCTTTCGGGTGCTCGGGCCCATGGCCCTGCTGGTGTTCTCAATCGGCGGGGTGGCCGACGCGGCGGCACAGCTGGTCGCGGACAGCGTCGCCCATGGCCATACCGGCCACTGGGGCGCCCTGCTCCGGGCGGGGGCGCTCCTGACCGGCGCGGTCTCGTCGGCCGGCATCGTGTTCTACGGCGGCCTCAGCGAGCGGATCGTGTCCGAGCACCAGCACGGCAAGCATGCGGCTCCGGTGTCGGAGGTGCTGCGCACGCTGCCCTGGGTATCGCTGCTCGTCGCCGACGTCGTCGTGATCGCCATCAGCGTCTCCCTGACCCTGCTGCTCGTGGTGCCGGGGCTGGTGGCCTTCACGCTGATCTCCCTGACCGGGCCGGTGATCGTGATGGAGCGGGCCGGTGTCGCGCGCAGCCTGGTGCGGTCGGCGCGGCTGGTGTGGCCGCGGTTCTGGCTGACAGTCCGCGTGGTCACGATCCCGGTCCTGATCGAATCGGCCGCGCTGCACGCGCTGTACGTCGTCGGGCTGCCGCACCCGTTCCTGGCGGGCGCGGCCTACGAGGCCGCGCTGGGCGTCACGATCGGCGCGCTGGTGGGCCTGGCCGAGGCAACGCTCGCCATCGACCTGGTCAGCCTCAACCCGCGGCCAGCGCCTTCGCCTTGAGCGATTCGTATTCGGCCTGGTTGATGGCACCGCTGTCCAGCAGCTGCTTGGCCCTCGCGATCTCCTCCGTCGAGCTGGCAGGTGCGACCGAGCGGATGTGATCGTCCAGCTGTTGCTGCACAGCCTGCTGCTCTCGCATGGCCCGCTCGTTCATGCCGTCGTGGTTGACGAGCAGGTAGATGAAGACGCCCAGGTAGGGAACGACGATCACAAAGATCATCCACAGCACCTTCGCGAACCCGCTGGTGTCATGCCGCCGGAACAGGTCCGAGAAGACCGTGATCAGCAGCCAGAACCAGATGATCCAGGCAAAGAACAC
>JBJMJD010000033.1:0-14866 GCA_045806525.1 Gaiellales bacterium
AACGTCCGTAACGTGCCCGGTAACGACGACGTCTTCGGCGGATACCAGGCGATCTTCTTCGATCGCGCGCCGGGGCTGCGACCGCCGCCGGAGTGGCGTACGGCCGGTGATCCGGCGGTGAACGGCGTCTACCGCGGTGCGTCCGACTTCCGCAAGGACGGCCAGGCGTCGGGCTGGTGAGCTGAGGCAACGGGTGCGGCCGCCGGGCGCCCGGCGGCCGCACCTGGCCGCTCAGCCGGCCCGCTCGAACAGCACGGCCTGCCCCTGCCCGACGCCCACGCACAGCGTCGCGATCCCGTAGCGGCCCTGCCGCCGCCGCAGCTCGTGCAGCAGCGACACCACCAGCCGCGCGCCGCTCATGCCCAGCGGATGGCCCAGCGCGATCGCGCCGCCGTTCACGTTCACCCGCTCCGGGTCGAGCCTCAGCTCCCGCACCACCGCCAGGCTCTGCGACGCGAACGCCTCGTTCAGCTCGACCAGGTCGATCTCCTCCACCCCCACCCCGGCCCGCTCCAGCAGCTTGCGCACGGCCGGGATCGGCCCGATCCCCATCACCCGCGGATCCACGCCCGCCACGGCGCTCGCGCAGAACCTGCCCAGCGGCTCGGCTCCCAGCGCCGCCGCCCGCTCCTCGCTCGCGATCACGAGCGCCGCCGCGCCGTCGTTGATGCCGCTCGAGTTGCCGGCCGTGACCGACCCGCCCTCGCGGAAGATCGGCTTCAGCCCGGCCAGCCGCTCGGCGCTCGTGTCCGGCCGTGGGTGCTCGTCGACCTCCACCTCCCCCACCGCCACCAGCTCGTCCGCGAACCGCCCGGCCGCCTGCGCCTCCGCCCAGCGCCGCTGCGAGCGCAGCGCGAACGCGTCCTGGTCCTCGCGCGACACCCCGCACTGCTCGGCCACGTTCTCGCCGGTCTCGCCCATACTCTCCAGCGGGAACATCGCCTCCATGCGCGGGTTCGGGAAGCGCCAGCCGAGCGTCGTGTCGTACATGGTGCGGTCGCCGCGCGGGAACGCCTTGTCGGGCTTGCCGGTGACCAGCGGCGCCCGGCTCATCGACTCCACTCCACCCGCCACGAACAGGTCGCCGTCGCCCGCCGCCACCGCGTGGCAGGCCGACACCACCGCCGCCAGCCCCGACGCGCACAGCCGGTTCATGGTCACGCCCGCCACCGACTGCGGCAGCCCCGCCAGCAGCACCGCCATCCGCGCCACGTCACGATTGTCCTCGCCGGCCTGGTTGGCGCAGCCCAGGTAGACGTCCTCGATCTGCTCCGGGTCGACCCCGGCCCGGTCGACCGCCGCCCGCACCGCGATCGCCGCCAGGTCGTCGGGCCGCACGCCCGACAGCGCTCCGCCGTAGCGCCCGATCGGCGTGCGCACCGCCGACAGGATCACCGCCCGGCTCACGACTCCTCCGCCGTTCGCAGCGCCCGCAGCGCCGTCAGCTCGACCTCGGTCGGCGCCGGGCTGACCTCGACCCGCTCGGCCACCTGCAGCGGCCAGCCGGTGGCGGCCACCACCTCGTCCACCTCCACGCCCGGATGCACCTGGCGCAACACCAGCTCGCAGCTGGCCGGGTTGGGCTCGAGCACGCCCAGATCGGTGATCACGGCGGTCACCCCCCGGCCCTGCAAGCCCAGCCGCTCGCGCGCGCCCGGGCCCTCGCCGTAGCCGACGGTGGTGCGGAAGTCGAGCCGCTCCACGAACGCGCGCGGGGAATGGCGCAGCATCACCAGCGTCTCCTTGCAGGAGGCGGCGATCTCGGGCGCTCCGCCGCCGCCCGGCAGCCGCACCTTGGGGTGCTCGTACTCGCCGATCACGGTGCTGTTGAGGTTGGCGTAGCGGTCGATTTGGGCCGCGCCGAGGAAGCCCACGTCGATGCGGCCGCCCTGCAGCCAGTAGCTGAAGATCTCGGGCACCGACACCACCAGGTCGGCCGTCTCGGCCAGCTCGCCGTCGCCGATCGAGAGCGGCAGGTGCCGCGGCTTGGCCCCGATCGTGCCGCTCTCGTAGATCAGCACGCAGCCGGGGGCGTGCGTGGCGCGGGCCAGGTTGGCGGCGCGGCTGGGCAGCCCGATGCCGACGAAGCAGTTGGCGCCGTCGCGCAGCCGCCGGGCGGCCGCGATCGCCATCATCTCCGCGGCGCTGTGGCCGTCCCCGCTCACGCCGGCGACCCCTCCCGCAGCATGATGGCGTACTCGCCCACGTCGGCGGTGTCCAGCACGTGGCGCTGCATCCAGGCGGTGAACCGCTCGCGGTCGCGGCTGATCGCATCCCATGCGGTGTAGAAGCGGTTGTCGCGGTCGTAGTAGCCGTGCGCGTAAGACGGGTGCGCGCCGCCCGGCGCCTCGGCCACGGCCGTCAACACCCAGCTCGGGATCACCACGGCGCCCGGCCGCGGCGCCAGCTGGTCGACCACCTCCTCCACCGTCACGATCGAGCGGCGCGCGGCCAGCACCGCCTCCTTCTGGACGCCGCTGATGCCCCAAAGCTGCACGTTTCCGGCGCGGTCGGCCTGCTGGGCGTGGATGATCGCGACGTCGGGCCGCAGCGCGCGCACGGCCGCCAGCCGCTCGCCCGTGAACGGGCACTCCACCCAGCCGGCCGAGGCGGTGTGGCTGGGCAGGTCGGTGCCGGCGTAGCCGCGCAGCACCCCGAACGGCAGGTTGGCGGCGCCGGCCGCGTAGGCGGCGGCCATGCCGGCGTGCGAGTGCTCCTCGATCGCGAGCGGCACCGGCCAGCCCGACTCGACCGCGTCACGGAAGCGGTGCAGCGAGCCGACGCCGGGGTTGCCGCCCCACGAGAAGATCATGCGATCGGCGCAGCCCATGCCGATCATCTGGTCGTAGATGACGTCGGGCGTCAGCCGCACCAGCGTCAGGCGGCGGCGGCGTTGCCGGATCAGCTCGTGGCCGGCCGCGTGCGGGATCAGATGGGTGAAGCCCTCGAGGGCGACGGTGTCGCCGTCGGCCACCAGCTCGGCGACCGCGTCGCGAAGCGTCACCACCTCTGCCATCTGCTCGCCGCTCCTCCTGTTGACCGGATCCAGAACCTAGCGGATCCGGCTGCGGCGGCGCTCTGGCAGAATCGCATCACCGACCCGAGGAGCCGCCATGCCGCCCACCCAGACCAACGGCAAGATCTGTTACGTCGAGATCCCGACCGGCGACGTGGAGGCGTCGGCCGCCTTCTACCGGGAGGTGTTCGGCTGGTCGATCCGCAGCCGCGGCGACGGCGCCACCGCCTTCGACGACACCACCGGCCAGGTCAGCGGCGCGTTCGTGACCGGGCGGCCGGCCATGAGCCAGCCCGGCCCGCTGGTGTACGTGATGGTGGACGACGCCGAGGCCGCATGCCGGGCGGTCACCACCGCCGGCGGCGAGATCGTGCAGGCGATCGGCGGCGATCCCGGCGAGCTCACGGCCCGCTTCCGCGACCCCGGCGGAAACGTGTTCGGCATCTATCAGGAGCCGCCCCAGAGCTAACCCGACGCGTGCCGGCATGTGCGTGTCAAGCCCTGGCGCCCCGGACGGTGCCCGACGCGTTCGCTAGAGTGTTCGCGTCGTTCTCTCCGCGAGAGGTTGCAAGAATCCAGCTACTCCCCATACCGCTCACCTGGAAGTCGGAGCTGTGCGATGGCTGCGGTGACTCCGTACGCCGCATGACTCTCGGCAAGCACGACGTGATGCTTGACCCGGCTCCGGTGTCGGTGCTCGCCGAGCGGCTCGGCACGACCGGGGACGTGACCGCCTATGAGCACAGGGTTGGATACCAGCCGCATCGTTGCCGGCACTGACCGTCACGCCGCGGCAGCGCCTTAGGTGACCGCATCAGGTGGTCGGGTGGCAAGCTCCTCGATACCCGACGCCGCGATCGCCTCGCGTACGTACCCGTCAGCGTCGACCTCGAACAACACTCCCGATTCCCGGCATCGCTGCGACGTCGTCTCCAGACAGCGCAACCCGGCCTCGTCGATCATGGCCAAGCCCGCGAAGTCCAGTCTCAGCCGCTGCACCCTGGCCTCGCGCGCCTTGTTGATGATCACCTCGAGCTCGCCGCAGGTCTCGTGGTCGAGCACGCCGCGACAGACGATCACTTCCGAGTTGTTCGAGCGGCTGTGGAGCACCTCCAACCTGGATGGTTCCACCTACGCGCCTCCTCGCAAGCCGATGCGCCCTTCCCTCCCGATACCCAGCGCGGATCGGCTTTATGCCCGAGCGATTGTCGACCGCAGAGCTCAGCGCACCGCCGGCTCGAGCGACGCCAGCGCCTCCAGCACCTCGTCGGTCTCGATCGCGAGCAACCCAGGGTCGGGCGTGTCGCCATGTGGGTCGCCGCTGATGCCGCGCCACAGCACGCGGTGACGCTCACGGTCGGTCGGGCCCCAGAGCGCAGGTGACATCGGCCCGAACATGATCACCGATGGGGTGCGAACAGCCGTGGCGAGGTGGGCGACCCCGGTATCGCCGCATACGACCCGACCCGCTCGCGCAACCAGCGAAACGAGGTCTGCCAGGCCCGTCCGGCCGGCGGCGACGGCGTCTGCGGGCAGGCCGGCGTCCGTCGCCACGCGAGCGGCCAGCCGACGTTCCGCTGCCGATCCGGTCACCACCACCCGCCGGCCACGGGCCGCCTCGGCGCGCGCCACCTCGGCGAAACGGCTCGCCGGCCAGCGGCGGCTCGCCGATGCCGCACCCGGGTGGATCACCGTCAGCCGCTGATCGCGCGACGCGCCCGGCGGTCGGAGGTACATGTCGGCGCGATCGCTCGCGATGCCGAAGCTCTCCAGCAGGCGGCACCAGCGATCGATCTCGTGTTCGTCCGCCCGCCAGCTGGGGCCCCGCGACGACCAGGGCAGCGACGGATGCGCAAACGCGATAACCCGCTCGGGCTGCGCCCGGTGGATCAGCCGGTGGCTCTGGGGGCCGCGGCCATGCAGGTTGACCGCGATGGCCGCGCCGTGCAGGTCCGGGTGCAGGGGCGCGAGTGCGGACGTCGGCCGCAGCTCGTCGATCGCGCCGGTGAGCGCCGCAAGCTCGGAAAGCGGGCCGGGCGCGCAGAGGATCAGGCGGTGGCCCGGATAGCAGCGGCGAAGCGAACGGTAGGCCGGCACGGCCGTGAGGAAGTCGCCGAGCCCCAGCGCCCGGACAACGACCACCGTCGGGGTCATGGATACGACGGTTCCGTCGAGGGCGTGATCACCAGCTCGCGCAGCTCGCATCCGGGTGGCTGTGACAGCGCGAACATGACGGCCGCTGCCACGTTGGCCGGGTCGTTCAGCTGGGCGTCGGCGCCGGGGCGGTACTGGGCATCGCGGCCGTCGAAGAACGCGGTGTCCATGCCGCCCGGAACCAGCAGCGTCACTCCCACCCGCCCGCGCATCTCGGCTGCCAGCGCCCGCGTGAACCCAACCACCCCGAACTTGCTGGCGCAGTAGGCGGTCGCGTCCGGCAGCGCCCGCAGGCCGAGCGTCGATGCCACGGTGACCACCCGGCCGCGAGCCGCTTCCAGATGAGGCATCGCGGCTCGAACCACCGACACGGTGCCCAGCAGGTTGACGGCGATCACCCGTTCCCAGTCCTCCCGGGAGACGCCGGTCAGCTCTCCACACGCGTCCACGCCTGCCGCTGTGACCACGCCGTCGATCGACCCGCGACGCTCGGCGGCCAGCTCCACGGCCTGCTCGACGGCGGCTCCGTCGGCCAGGTCGACCACCGCGCCGGCGGTGCCGTCGGGCGGCTCGCGCAGGTCGAGACAGAAGGCGTCGTCGCCGAGCCTGCGCGCTATGGCGGCGCCCAGGCCGGAGCAGCCGCCGGTGACGATGACCGTGCTCACCGCGCGGCCTCCGACGCCAGCGCGCGCTCGATCAGGCGGGTGGTCGACCTGCCTTCGAGCGTCGGCAGGATCACCGTCTGCCCGGCGAAGCGACGCATCACCGCGGTCTCGGGCAGCGCCTCGCCGGCGTAGTCGCCGCCCTTTGCGAACAGGTGGGGCTGGAGCTGCTCGAGCAGCGCGGTGGGATCCGGGTCGTCGAAGATCACGACCGCATCGACGCAGCGCAGGCTCTCCAACAGCCGGGCCCGGTCATCCTGGTGCACCAGCGGCCGGTCCGGCCCCTTCAGCGCCGACACCGACCGGTCGGAGTTGAGCAGCACCAGCAGGCAGTCGCCGAGCCGGCGGGCCGACTCGAGCGTTGCGATGTGCCCCGCGTGCAACAGGTCAAAGCAGCCGCCGGTGGCGACCACCGTTCCGCCCTCCGCGCGTACCCGCTCGGCGATGGCGCGTGCCTGTTCCAGGCTGCCGGCTCCGCCAGCCGGACTCGCCGCGGCACTCCCCCGCTCGCCGGCCACGTAGCGGGTGGCGGCGGCGACCGCCGATGTCACGGACTCCACGGCGCTGGCGCCGCCGGCCAGCCGGATGGCGGCGCTGGCGGCGAAGCAGTCGCCGGCCCCGCACGGGTCACCGTGGGCACGGCTCGGGGCGGGAACCATCACCGGTACCGCCGCCCCCTGCTCCAGCAACGCCCCCTCCTCGCCGAGCGTGAGGGCGATCGCCGTCGCCTGCCAGCGCTCGCGCAGCTCACGGGCGCGGGCGGCGTCGGCCCGGATCGTCGTTCCCCGCACGTCCGGCACCGTCTCCGCGGCTTCGCGCCGGTTCGGCGTGGCGAGCGCGACTCCCGCAATGGGCGGGCGGCCGCGTGGATGGGGGTCCCAGACGACCGGGACGTCGGCGGCGCGCTCGGCGATCGCGTGGCGCAGCTGCGCGTGGGAAGCCACCCCGCGTCCGTAGTCGGACACCAGCACGGCCGTCGCGTCCCGCACGGCGTCGCGGTGGTGGTCGAGCAGGTCGCCGACGGTCGCGCGGGTTGGGGCGCTGCCGCGGTCGAGCCGAAGCAGCGTGCGGCCGTCGCTTCGCAGCCTGATCTTCTCCGGCGTTGCCCCGTCGAGGCCCAGGTCGAGCACGCGCACGCCCGACCGCTTGAGCAGCCGACGACAGGCCTCGCCAGCCTCGTCCGCGCCAAGCGCGGTGATCAGCGTGACGTCGCTGCTGTCTGAGGCGATCGTGGCCGCCCGTCCGGCTCCGCCTGCGAACGATGCGCCTGACTGCTCGTCCAGCACCGGCACGGGCGCCTCCGGGCAGATCCGGTCGACCGATCCGGACACGTCGCGGTCGAGCATGCAGTCGCCTATTACCAGCAGCGGCGTCATCTGCCACCTCGCACGCCGGCGAGCGTCCGGGCGCGGATGTGCCGCCGCCGCACGACCGCCGTGTACCTGCGAAGCGTGGCCTTGGCCACGGCGTCCCAGCCAAAGCGTTCGCGGGCCCTGCGTATCCCCGCGCGTCCCAGCCGCGTGCGCATGTCCGCGTCGGAGAGCAGCTGGCGGGCGGCAGCAACGACCATGTCCGGCCTGCGCGGAGGCACGTGCAGACCGGTCTCGCCGTGCACGACGGTGTCGACCAGCCCCCCCACCGAGCTGGCGATCACGGGCACGCCGCACGCCATCGCCTCCAGCGGGACGATCCCGAACGGCTCGTACCATGGCACGCAGACGACGGCGTCTGCCGAGCGCAGCAGCGCCGGCACCTGCGCGCGATCGACGCGGCCGCGGAAGTCGATCCGGTCCGAGACGCCGAGCCGCTCGGCGAGCCCGATCAGCCGCCGCCCCTCGGAGTCGTCGCGCAGCTGGTCGCGCGGCGGACCGCCGGCCACCACCAGCTCCACGCCCGGCAGTTCCGCCAGCGCCTCGATCACGTTGCCGATGCCCTTGCGCGCGACCATCCTGCTCAGCACCACCAGCCGCAGCCGCCCCGGCGTCCGCTGCTCGGGCACCACGTCCGGCCGAAACAGCGACAGATCGACGCCGCAGGGAACGACGCTGACGTTCTCCAGCTGGGCGTCCATCCGCGCCAGTTCGAACACCTCGTCGCTGCAGGTTGCGATCACATGGTCGGCGCGACGCAGGATCTCGAGCTCGACGCCGAGCCGGTCGGGCGGACTGGTATCGGCCGCCCCCTGGTGCCGCCGCTTGACCGTGCCGAGCGCGTGGAACGTCTGCACCACCGGCAGCCGCAGGTCGCCCGCCGCCCACAGCGCGGCCGCACCGGACATCCAGAAGTGGGCATGCACCAGCGACGGTTGCTCGGCCGCCAGCGACGACTGCATGCGCCGTGCGAACTCGGGCATGAACGGCCACAGGTCGTCCTTAGCCACCGGGCCGGCCGGCCCGGCATCGACGTGCTCGACCACCACGCCCGGCGCCAGCGGGACGCGTCGGGGCAGCCCCGGATCGTCCCGCCGGGTGTACACGACCACCGGGGCGCCCTGTTCGGCCAGCGCGGTTGCCAGGCTGGCAACGTGCACGTTCTGCCCGCCCGCGTCGACGCCGCCCAGTACGGCCAGCGGGCTGGCGTGCTCCGAGATCATCGCGACCCTCATGCCACCTCCTCCAGCAGCCGGTTCCAATCGGAAAGAAAACGGTCGACGCCGAAGCGCCGTCGCGCGCTGCGCCGGGCGGCGCGTCCCGCCTCCCGTGCGCGGTCGGGCTGGGCGATCAGCTCACGCAGACCGGCCTGCAACCGTTCCATCCGGTTCGATACGACGCCCGCCTCGGGAGGTACCGCTTCGCTGACCTCGGTGGTGCCCAGCGCCACCACCGGCATCCCCAGGTACATGGCCTCGATCAACGACAGCCCGAGCGATGTCCAGCGCACCGGGTGCAGGTAGACGCGGCGCCGTGCCATCTCCTTGTGCAGCCGTGCCTGTGGCAGGTCGATCCCGTCGAGAGGTTCGGAGCGCATGCCGAACAGGTCGACGGGGGCGGCCTTGCGGAACTCGGGCAACAGGTCCGTCCCGGTGACGCGGCCCCGGCGCGGCGCGTCGTTGATCACCGCGGCGCAGCGCGCCATCTCGCCGGTGTAGTTCTCGCCCGGGTCGGGGATACCGTGCTCGATCACCCGCGTCCGCGTCGAGCCGCAATCCCAGAACAACGCGTTGAAGTGGGTGACGTGGACGACCGTGAGATCGTCGCGGTCGGCAACCGGATGTCGCATGTCTGCGATCCGCGCCTGCGGGGCGTTGTGCTCGACGTACACCGCCGGCAGGTCGCGCCCGGGGCGCCGGCCCCCGAGCCATCGCTCGGCCAGCTCGAGCTCGTGCGGCCGCTGCAGCACCACCACGTCGACAGGCTCGTCCGCGGCCTGGTCGGCCGTGACCTCGACGGCCGAGCTCGGCCACGCGTACGTCTGCGCCCGGCCCAGGCCGTCGGCGGAGCGGCTGCTGTCGACGGGAATCAGATAGCGGTGCTCGCCCTGCACGAACGCCGTCGTCCAGCTGCCGTGCACATGCCAGATCAGGATGTTCATCCCGCCTCGGCCATCATCGGAGGCGCTTCGCCCATCAGCTCCTGGACGGCGTCCACCACGGCCGCAGGACGAATGCTGCTAATGCACGGATGTCCCGGCACCGGGCAGACCTGCGCGCGGCAGCCGGCGCAGGCGATCTGCTGATCGCCCAGCACGACGTGCGGCACCATCCACGGCCGCCACTTCCGCGCCGGCACGGTCGGTGCGAACAGCGAGACCACCGGCGTTCCCACCGCCGCCGCCAGGTGGGCTGGGCCGGTGTTGCCAACCACCACCGCCGCGGCGCCCGCGATCACCTCGGCCAGCTCGGAGAGGCTGGTGTGCCCGGCCAGGTCGCGCGTGCGCGGCTTGCCGGCTCGTGCCACCTCCGCCGTCAGCAGCCGCTCACCCGGCGACCCCGTGACCACCACCGTATGACCGGCACCGGTCAGCGCGCGCACGACCTCGCGCCAGTGCTGCGCGTCGAGCGTTCGGGCGGGCATGGAGGCGCCCGGGTGCACCACCAGGTAGGGCTGCTGGGGAATGCGCGGGCCGCGAGCGCCGCGTAGGACCCGCAGCCGTCCATCGTCTCCCGGTGGCAGCCGGTAGCCGCAGCGGCCGACCAGATCCAGCGACCGCTCCACCTCGTGCAGCCGATCGTCCGCGCGGTGGCGGACGTCGAGCAGCGAACCGGGGTAGTCATCGCTGATCGCGGCCACCCGCTCGATGCCGGCCAGGCGCATGAGCAGCGCGAGCGGCAACGGCGACTGGTGGAACGAGGTGAGGATGATCGCCTGGGAGAAGCGGTTTCGCAGCATGGAGACCAGCGACAGGGTTTCGACGAGGTCGACCGGCGCCGGGTCGGGATCGATCCACGGCGCCGTCCACTCGATCACCTCGCGGACGCCCGGCAGCAGCGCTGCAGCCGCCCTGCCACGGCGGCCGCACAGCAGCGCCACCGAGGAGGTGGCGGCGACGGCGCGGATCGCCGGCCCCGCCAGGAGCACGTCCCCTTCGTTGTCCATACGAGCAACCAGCGTGGAGCTCATGTCGCTGCCGCCCCCAGCAGACGATCGACGGCGGCAGCCAGATCGCTGGCGACCTCACTCGCGTTTGCCACCTCGTCGGCCAGCGTGACGGCCGTGGGCACCAGCACTCCGCGCAGGCCGGCACGGCGAGCGGCCTCCATATCGGCGCCGGTGTCGCCGATCATCGCGGTGCGGGCCGGATCGGCGCCCAGCGAACGGGCGGCGGTCAGCAGCATGCCGGGCTCCGGCTTGCGGCAGTCACAACCGTCCTCGTCTCGATGCGGGCAGACGAACCACGGTCCCAGCGGCCCGAACAGCTGCTCGACCCGGCGGTTGACCGCCTGCACCTGATCGGCCGTCGTGAATCCGCGGGCGATGCCGCTCTGATTGGTGACGACCGCCGTCGGCACGCCGGCGCGGCGCAGCCGCGCGACCGCTTCCTGCGCGCCGGGCATCGGCCGAACCTGGGCCGGATCGCCGTTGTGGGGAACGTCGACGACGAGCGTGCCGTCGCGGTCGAGCAGCACCGCGTCCGGACGTGGATGCAGCCGGCGCGGCAGCTCGAGCAGGCCGCGGGCGTACTGGCCGACCGCCAGCGGCGGCAGCACCAGGCTGGTGGCGAGCAGGCCGGTCACCTCCCGGCGCGTGCGCGGCCCCGGGGCGATACGGGCCCACGCCAGCTCGGCCGTCCCCGCCAGCCAGACGGCCGCCAGCGCCCTTGCCAGCGACCGGCGGCCGGCCACCATGGCCACGGGAACCGCCGCGCCCGCCGCGCTGGTGACGAGATGGCGGCGCAGCCGCCCCCGCGGCGCGCCGCAGCGTTCTCGCCAGCCGCGGCCGTGCAGCGCCGCCATCAGCACGTCGTCGCGGTTACCCGCCTGGCGGCGAAGCGCCGAGCGGGCCGGATCGTCGGCCAGCCGATGCAGCGTCGTTCGGCCGCCCTGGACGATGTCAAAGCCGGCGTCGAGCACCCGCAGCGCGATGTCGGAGTCCTCGCGGTAGGCGCGCGGGAAGCGTTCGTCGAATCCGCCGACCAGCTCCAGCACCGACCGCCGATAGCAGATGTCGGCGCTGGCATAGCGGGCCGTCTCGAGGCCGATCACCGCGCGCTCGCCGTCGGTCGGTTTGCGCCCGGTCGGCCGCGGCACCACGATCCTGCCCTGGCTCGCCGCCACCGTGGCGGGCAGCTCGCCGATATCCGACTCCAGCTGCTCGAGCCAGGCCGGTGTCAGCTCCGTGTCGTCGTCGAGGAAGGCGATCCAGTCGGCATCAGACGCATTCCAGCCGCGGTTCCGTGCGGCGGCCGGGCCGGCCCCGCGGCCGGCCACCCGGATCGCCCACCCCGGGAGCTCGAGCGCCGTCGTCCCGGGACGGTCGTCGACCACGATCACCCGTCCTCGCTCGTGGACGCGCTCGCGCTCGATCGAGGCCAGCAGCCGGCCCAGGCAGGAGCGGCCGACGGTCGGGATCACCACATCGATGGTGGTCATGCCACCTCCGCCATCCGGGCGACCGACCGGCGCCGTACCAGGTACGGGCCGATCGCAAGCACGTCCACCGGTGCCGATCCGAAGCACTCCAGTGCGTCTCGCGGCTCGTCGACCATCGGCCGGCCGGCGGTGTTGAGGCTGGTGTTGACGAGCACCGGCAGGCCGGTGAGGGCCTCGAACTCGTCGAGCAGCTCCGCCACCAGCGGTTCCTGGCGGCGATCCACGGTCTGGGCGCGAGCGGTGCCGTCGACGTGAACCACGGCCGGGATCCGGTCGCGCCAGCGCGGGTCGACCTGGTGCACGAACAGCATGTAGGGGCTGGGCAGCGGCCCGTCGAAGATCTCGGCTGCGCGCTCGAGCAGCACCATCGGCGCCACCGGCCGGAACTGCTCGCGACCCTTGATGTCGTTCAGCCGCCCCAGGGTGGCGGCCCGCGACGGGTTCGCCAGCAGGCTGCGATGACCGAGCGCGCGTGGCCCGAACTCGCTGCGCCCCTGGAACCAGGCCACCACTCCGTCCGCCGCGAGCACCTCAGCGGTCGCCCGGGCGACGCTGGCCGGCCGCTCGAACGGCAGGCCGGCCGTCCGCAGCGCCTGCTCCAGCTCGAGGTCGGAAAAGCCGCGGCCCAGCGCCGCACCGGGCATCGGCGCCACGTACTCTCCGAGGTCGGCCGCCACCTGCATCGCGGCGCCGAGCGCGGTGCCGGCGTCGCCGGCGGCGGGCTGCACCCAGATCTGTTCGAACGGGCCTTCCGAGGCCAGCCGCGAGTTGGCGACGCAGTTCAGCGCGACGCCGCCGGCCATGCACAGGTTCGGTTCGTCCGTGCGGGCGTGCAACCAGCGCGCGAGGTCGAGCAGCACCTCCTCCAACCGGCGCTGGACGGTGGACGCCAGGTCGGCGTGCTGCTGCGTCCACTGCTCGTCCGGCAGCCGGGCCGGGGCGAACTCGGCGAGATCGATCGGCTGCACCGAGAAGCCCCCTGCTCCCGTCGCTGTTACCAGCCGGCGGAAGCTGTCAAGGAAGCGCGGGCGTCCGTACGACGCCATCGCCATCACCTTGTACTCGTCCGAGGAGCGGTGGAAGCCGAGGTGCTGCGTCAGGTCCTCGTACAGCAGTCCCAGCGAGTCGGGCAGCGGCTGGGTGGCAAGCACCTCGAGCCCGTCACTGGTGAAGTGCCCGGCGAGATGCGACGTGCACTCGCCGCGGCCGTCCAGCACCAGCACGGCAGCGCGTTCAAACGGCGACGCCACACAGGCCGACGCGGCGTGGGCGATGTGGTGGGAGACGAAGCGCACGCAGGAAGGGTCGAGCCCCGGCAGTGCCGTCTGAAGAAACTGCGGTGCGCGCTCGGCGTAGAGGGTGCGGAGCCCTTCCCAATGGTTCGCCGTGACGTCGCCGTTGCGGCCAACCACTCCCGGATCGTAGGAGTACGCCACCGCATCGACATCGCCGGCACCGACTCCGGCCGCCTCCAGGCACCATCGCGCCGAGCGTTCCGGCAGCTCCCAGGTCGAGAAGGGCACGGCCGGCTTGCCGTGTTTGCGGCGGGTGAATCGCTCCTCCTCAGCCGCCGCGACGACGACGCCATCGACCAGCAGCGCCGCAGCAGAATCATGGAACACCGCATTGATTCCGAGTACGTTCATCGCGTCGGATCCGCCTCCAAGCCACCATCAGTCCCGCAGGATCAGAGATCCCGAAGCGGCTCCTCGCTGAACCGGCGGGTGTTGAATCGAAGAAGCGCTTCCCCAACCATGGGCCGCGGAAACATCACCGCGGCTGTCGCGTCGAACCGGCGCTACCAGCGGCAGTCCTCGAGCAATGTCACCGTCGCGGCGTCATGTCTCGACCGCACCGGGCTGGGGCGCCGTGGCGCCCGCTTCCACCACCACTCCCACCACCTTTTGCAGGTACTCGAGGGCGATCCGCGCATTGCGTTCATCCGCCGCAGCGCAGGCCGCGGCGTCGACCGTCACCTGAAACCCTGCCTCGCGCGCGTCGATGGCGGTCTGTGCCACGCACATCTCGACCGCCGTTCCGGCCAGCCGGACACGCTCAACGCCGCGCTCACGCAGCACCAGTTCGAGCGGGGTGTGGTCGAACGCCGAGTAGCGGCCCTTTACGAGCAGCGGCTCGCTCTCGAGCGGGGCGATTCGCTCGGCGACCTCGCCCAGGGGACCGCGGCGGGCCCGCTCCACGAGCTCCGCGCGTCCCTCATGCCAGCGGCCGGCGACGTCATTCGCGTAGATCACCGGCAGCCCCGCCGACCGTGCCCGATCCAGCGCCGACTCGAGTGCAGGGGCCGCCTGCGTGAGCGCCTCTGCCAGCCGTCGACCGTCCTTGTGGTCGAAGTCGCTGAGAACGTCGACGATCAGCAGCCCGGTTCGCATCGATCTGGGCCGTTCCCGACGGGACGGGTGCCCTAAACCCGCGCCGTCGGCGATCACGATCATTGGCGGGCGCTCTGAGAGAAGGTTTGTGACCGAATCCAGCGGGTAGGCGAAATGCGAACCCACGAAAGGAGCAACACGATGCAGTTCAACTCGCTTACCGATGTGTTGGCCGAGCAGATCGCCGATCTGCGAAGCGCCGAGCAGCAGCTGATCCAGGCGCTGCCCAAGATGGCCGGCGCGGCAAATGATCCCGACCTGCGCGACGCGTTCACGACCCACCTGGACGAGACCCGCCACCACGCCGAGCGGCTTGAGCGGGTGATCCCGGCGCTGAGCGTCACGGTTCCCGCCAAGGAGTGCGAGGCCATGCGCGGTCTCGTCAAGGAGGGTGAGGAGGTGATCAGTGCCGGAGGAGACCCGACCGCCAGGGATACCGCGCTGATCGCGGCAGCCCAGCGCGTCGAGCACTACGAGATCGCCGCGTACGGAACGGCTCGCACGCTGGCACAGGAACTCGACCTGGGCGACGCGGCCGACCTGTTGGAGGACACGCTGGATGAGGAGCGCAAGGCGGATTCGCTGCTCAACAAGCTGGCCACCGGCGGGATGATGA
>JBJMJD010000034.1:0-37112 GCA_045806525.1 Gaiellales bacterium
CCGCCTGGCATCCTCCCACACTCGCCGCGGCTTCCTCGGCCGCCTCGGCGCTGCCGCGCTGGCTGCGGTCTCGGGCCGCCTGGCCGCGAGCGCCGTGTCGCCCGACACCGCCGACGCCCGCTACTACGGCTTCTGCGGCCACACCTACACCACACACCACTGTCCGGGGCCGTATTTCCCGCCCCGCATCGACCGGCACGGCCGGCCGCTACGGCCCAAGGACGGCCACCGGGTCGACAACCTCGGGCGGCTGGTGGATGCCGAGGGCTACGTCGTCAACGAGAGCGGCACCCGCCTGCGCGGCCCCACCGGCGATCTGCTGCCTCGCGCGCCCCGTACGCGCCTCTGTCAGGACTGGGTGCGCGAGCGCTACGGCCTGAAGGACGCCCAGTTCGACGGCGGCTGGTATCGCTGCTGCGGCGGCACCATCCGCAAGCTGGTCGACTGCTGCGCGCACACCAGGACCCGCATCAACGGCGACGCCGCCCTGGTCGGCTACTGCTACAACGGCCGCCGCGTGTTCTGCGTCCTCTACTACCAGACGTCCACGCGGTGCTGAACGTCTCCCTCAACCCGGACGCGGCGCTGGCGGCCTGCGCGTTGATCGCCGGCGTGTCCGGCGCCTGGTCGCCCTGAGGGTTCTCGATGGTGGAGACCATCGTCCCCGTCGTGCACGGGACACGCACATGGCTGCTGTCGCTCGCCCTGTTCACCGCCGGCGCGGTCACCGCCGCCGGTGTCCTGGGCCTGGCGCTGGGCGCGGCCCTGCCCGCAGGCGGAGCGGGCGTGGCCGCAGCCGTCGCCGTCTTCGCCGTGCTCGAGGCGGCGGCCGAGCTTGGCCTGCTGCGCCTGCCCCTGCCCCAGATGCGCCGGCAGGTGCCGGAGCGCTGGCGCGAGCGCTATCCGCAGGCGCTGACGGCGCTGCTCTACGGCGCCGGTCTCGGATTCGGCTTCGCAACCTATCTCCCTGTCGCGACGCTGCCGGTGGTGGCCGTGGGCGTCGCTGCGCTGGCCGGACCGGCGTCCGGCGCTGCCGTGCTGGCCGCCTTCGGCCTGGGACGGGGCGTGGCGCTGGCCGTGGCCACCGCGCGCGTGCGCAGCCACGAGCAGGCGACCGCCAGGATCGAGTGGATGGCGCGGCTGGCCGGCCGCCGCCGGCTGCGGGTGGCGAACGCGGCCGCGCTGGGGCTGCTGGGCTCGGTGCTGGCGATGGGTGCCGCCTCGGGCGTCGCCCAGGCCTCCGGCACGATCAACCTGGGCACGCAACCGGTGGCCGATCCCTCGGCCGGCACCGGCGTGCTGGCGTTCGACCGGATCAACTCGGACGGGTCGCTGACCGGCGTCGTCCGCTACGGGGGCACGTTCACCGACCTGCCGGGCATGACCCCGGATGTCAGCGGTACCAGCGTCGTGGTCGACACCGGCCCGGCCTTCGAGATCGTCGACTACACCACCATGACCGTCCTGCAGACGCTGCCTCTGAAGGGCCGCGATCCCGCCCTGTCCGGCAGGTGGCTGGTCTACCGGCGGGTCAAGAACTCGCGTCGCCAGATCATCCTCTACAACATTCACAGCGGCACCGCGAGGGTGATCGCGCACGCTCGGCTGCGCACCGACCTGGGACCGCCCGACATCTCCTACCCGCGCGTCGTCTACCACCGCACCACCGCCGGCAGGAGCTCGATCACGGTCTACCGGATCGACCGCAAGAGCGTGCGCTCGCCGCGTACCACCACGATCTACAGCTACTTCAACCCGTCGATCGACGGCACGTCGGTGATCTACATCCGCCAGACGCTGCAGGGCATGCAGGTCGAGGTTCTGAACCTGAACACGTCGCGCTCGCGCGCCATCTACTCGGTCAACAAGGGCAGCGGCCGCTTCCTGTGGACGACCGCGATCTTCGCCAACCGCCGCTACTTCACGGTCTACAACTCGCGCACCTCGTCGATCCACCGCGGCTGAGCGCTGCCATACTGCGCCGATGAGCGCGTCGATGACCGGCCCCGGACCCACCAGCGAGGAGCTGCGGGACGCGCTGGCCGAGGCCGCATCCTGGGTGTCGGGGTACCTGGAGACCGTCTCCCAGCGGCCGGTCCTGGCGCAGGTCGATCCGGGTCAGATCGCCGCCCGGCTGCCGAGCGTCGCCCCCGACGAGGGCGAGCCGCTGGAGTCGATCATGGCCGACATCGACGCCCTGATCCTGCCCGGGATCACGCACTGGAACCACCCCGCCTTCTTCGCCTACTTCGGCATCACCGGCAGCGGACCGGGCATCGTCGGCGAGCTGATCGCGAGCGCCCTCAACGTGAACGCGATGTTGTGGCGCACCTCTCCCGCCGCGACGGAGCTCGAACAGCGCACGCTGGCGTGGGTGCTCGAGCTGCTGGGGCTGCCGGCCGGCTGGTTCGGCGAGATCACCGACACGGCGTCGACCTCCACGATGTACGGCCTGGCGTGCGCCCGCGAGGCGGCCGGGCTCGACATCCGCACGCGGGGCATGGCGGGCAGGGCCGACCTGCCGCCGCTGCGGGTGTACGCATCGGCCGAGGCGCACTCGTCGGTGGACAAGGCCTGCATCACGCTCGGCATCGGCCTGGACGGCCTCACGAAGATCGCAACCGACGAGCAGCTGCGCATGCGCTCCGACCTGCTGGCGGATGCGGTCGCGGCCGACCTCGCCGCGGGCGTGCGGCCGCTGGCAGTCGTTGCCACGGTCGGCACCACATCAACCACGAGCATCGATCCGGTGCCCGAGATCGCCGACATCTGCAGCCGCCACGGGCTCTGGCTGCACGTGGACGCGGCCTACGGCGGCGCCGCCGGACTGGTGGAGGCGACGCGGCCGCTGCTGGCAGGCTGCGAACGCGCCGACTCGCTCGTGTTCAACCCTCATAAGTGGCTGTTCACCCCGGTCGACTGCAGCCTGCTCTACACCTCGCGGCCGGACGTGCTGCGGGAGGTGTTCGCGCTGATTCCGTTCTACCTGACGACTGACGAGTCCGACGTCCTCAACCTGATGGATTACGGACTGGCGCTGGGCCGGCGATTCCGCGCGCTGAAGCTGTGGATGGTGATCCGTGCCTACGGCCGCGAAGGCCTGGCCGAGCTGGTGTCGGGGCACATCGCGCTGGCGCAGCGCCTGGCGGAGGCGATCGCCGCCGAGCCGGGGTGGGAGCTGATGGCGCCGGTGCCGCTCTCGACCGTCTGCTTCCGGTCACACCCCGATGGCATCGACGACGAGCAGGAGCTGGAGCATCTCAACGCCGACCTCGTCGATCGCGTCAATCACAGCGGCATCGCGCTGGTGTCTCACACCAAGGTCGGCGGCAGGTTCGCGATCCGCATCGCCATCGGAAATGCCGCCAGCCGCTGGGAGCACGTCGAGCGGACCTGGGACGCGCTGCGCGCGAGCTAGTGGACGGTCGTGTTCGTCAGCTGGTCGGGGCCGAGCACGATGGCGACCCCACTCGTGGCGTCGGGCGGTACGCCGGTGGCCTGCGCGATCGGCACCGGCTGGCCCAGGCCCAGCTTCTTGGACACGGCCTTCGCCTGGGCCTCGTGGCCGGGCAGGTACACGACCTCGGTCTTCGAGATGCCGCTGGCGTTGCTGGTGTTGCCGACCGTCCAGCCGGCCGCGCGCAGAACGGCCGCGTTCGAGGCGGCCGCGCCGCTTCCGCCGAACCCGTTCAGCACGTCCACGCTGACCGTGTTCCACGCCACGGTGCCATGCTTGGCGTTGCCGTTTCCGCCGCCTCCGCCGCCGCCGTTGTTGCCACTCTTGTCGGGCGCCGTGGTGACGGGCGTCGTTGTGGCCGGCGTGGTCGAGTGGCTGGAACCGACGCTCGAGAGCGCCCACAGAAACGCCAGCAGCGCGAGCGCCAGCCCCACCACCGCCAGGATCCGCGCGGGGGACGGAGCGCCCAGTCGCGAGGGGATTCCCTGCGACTCCAACCGGCGCGCAAACCAGTCGTCGAGGTGCTCCTCGCCGGTGTTCTCCTCGGCCTCGATCGGCCGGTTGCGGGTCTCAACTCGTGCCATGTACCGAAAAACGATACCTCTAACATGCCTCGGTGGCGTGGGACGCTGTCAATAACTGGGTCGCTGAGGGTGACGTACCGGGGGTCGCGGTGGCGGTCGTGGGTCGCTCCGGCGTGGAGGAATCACGGTTTGCCGGCACGGCTGAGGCCGACTCCCTGTTCGCTCTGGCCTCGCTGACCAAGCCGATCGTCGCGATCGCGGCGCTGGTGGCGGCCGAGGAGGGCACGATCGAGCTGGACGCTCCCGTGGGCGACCACCTGCGCGAATACCGCGACCCGGCCCGCGCGAGCATCACCGCCCGCCACCTGCTCGCGCACGCCTCCGGGCTGCCCGAGACGGCCAAGGGCGTGTCGTCGCTGGACGTGCAGCCGGTGCGGCCACCGGCCACGCGCCGCGCCTACTCGAACGAGGGCTACCACGTGCTCGCCGCCCTGATCGAGGCGGCGTCGGGCATCGACTACCGCCGCTACGTGACCGAGGCCGTGCTGCGACCGCTGGACATGGATGCGTTCTTGCCGCTGCCCGAGGAGCAGTATGGCCGCGCGCTCGAGGTGCGGGAGCCGGGCCTGGTTGCACCCGGCGTGCAGCTGTTCAACGGCCCGGAGTGGCGTCGGCGCGGATCGGCCGCGGGAGGCTGCTTTGCGACGGCCGGGGCATACGCCCGCGTGGTGCAGCTGCTGCTGGCCGGCGGGGCGCCGCTGCTCTCGGCCGAGAGCGGGCGCGATCTGGCGGCGATCCAGTGGCCAGGGCTCCAGGGCGGCCTCGAGTCGTACCCCAAGCTGCACTGCCCTGACTGGGGACTCGGACTGAACGTCCGCGGCACCGGCGGCCCCCACTGGTGCGGCGATGCTGTGTCGCCCGCCACGCTCTCGCACTTCGGCGCGTCGGGCACGCTGATGTGGGCCGACCCGGTGGCGGGCCGTGGGCTGGTGTGTCTCGCAAACCGCTCCACCTACTCGGGCTGGATGATGCGGCCCGGGCGCTGGGCGGATCTGACCGCTCAGGTGCTGGCGACGTGACCCGGTTTGAGGAGTGGCGTCACTGCCCGCGCTGCACAGCGACGCTCGAGACCGGCCCCTGGCGGCACGACGGAACCGATGTGCTGCACTGCCCGGCCTGCGGCCTTGTCATCTACGACAACCCGGCGCCCACGGCCAGTGCGCTGGTCATGCGCGACGGCCTGCTGCTGCTGACGCGCCGCGCCCGCGAGCCGTTCACCGGCTGGTGGGACATGCCGGGCGGCTTCATCGAGCCGCTCGAGACGCCGCAGCGTGCGGTGCACAGGGAGCTGCTCGAGGAGACCGGCCTGGAGGTGACGGTGGGCGCGCTGGTGGGCGTGTTTCCCGATCGCTACGGCGAGGACGCGCCTTCCACGCTCAACCTGTTCTACGAGGCGTCCGTCGCCGGCGGCGAGCAGCGCGCGGCCGACGACGTGAGCGAGATCGGCTGGCGGCGGCCGGACGAGATCGACCCGGCTGAGCTGGCATTCGCGTGCTGCCGCGAAGCGCTTGCAACAATTGTTCGGAAGTCGTAAAGGGCGAAGCGGTTCCGGCCGATTACAAGGCCAACAGGCCTCGGTAGCCTAGACCGAGACGAGTCGTCCGGAGTGACCCCCTCCGGAGGAGACGACCATGGACGAGCTGCAGGAAAAGCAGGTGGAGATCGACGAGCGGTGGCTCTCGGAGTGGTTCGAGTTCGGGTTCTCTGAGCTCGGCAGCTACCTCGCCAAGCATGCCGCCTTCGACGATTACTGCCAGCGGCGCTATCACGATTAGGTTGCAGGCTCTGTAACAGCAACCCCGGTGCCCGCTTCGCGGGATGTCCGGTCGTGCCCGCCCTGCCGGCGCGTAGAATCCGCTGGATGCAGCGCTTCGCGCCCGTCCCCAAGCAGCCCGATCACATCGAGCTCGAGCACGCTGCCCTTGACCGCTGGCAGCGCGAGGGCACCTTCCAGCAGCTCCGCGACCAGAACCGCGGCGGCCCCACCTACTCGTTCTTCGACGGCCCGATCACGGCCAACAACCCGATGGGCGTGCACCACGCCTGGGGCCGCACGCTGAAGGACGTCTGGCAGCGCTACCACGCCATGCTCGGCTGCGATCAGCGCTACCAGAACGGCTTCGACTGCCAGGGGCTGTGGGTCGAGGTCGAGGTCGAAAAGGCGCTGGGGCTGAACTCCAAGCCCGAGATCGAGGAGTACGGGCTCGACCGCTTCGCGCGCGCATGCCGCGACCGGGTGGCCAAGTACGCGGGCGTCCAGACGCGGCAGTCGGCGCGGCTGGGTCAGTGGATGGACTGGGACCGCAGCTACTTCACCATGTCGGACACCAACATCAGCTACATCTGGGGCTTCCTCAAGCAGTGCCACGATCGCGGCTGGCTGTACAAGGGTCATCGCTCGATGCCGTGGTGCCCGCGCTGCGGCACATCGCTCTCCCAGCACGAGCTGATCGACTCCTATCGCGAGATCGGTCACCCGTCGCTCCACGTCCGTCTGCCGCTGGCGGGCCGCGACGGCGAGTTCCTGGTGGTGTGGACGACCACCCCCTGGACGCTGCCGGCCAACGTCGCGGCCGCGGTCCAGCCCGAGGCCGACTATGCCCGCATCGAGACCGTCTCGGGCATCGCCTACGTCGCCCAGAGCCGCCTCGAGGACGTGCCGCTGCACGGCCGCCAGGTCGGCACCGTCAAGGGTTCGGAGCTTGTCGGGCTGAGATACGAGGGGCCGTTCGACGAACTGGCCGCCCAGGATGGGGTCGAGCACCGAGTCGTCGGCTGGGACGACGTCTCGATGGACGAGGGCACGGGCATCGTCCACATCGCGCCCGGCTGCGGCGCCGAGGACTTCGAGCTGGGCGTCCGCGAGGGCCTGGCCACCATCGTGCCGGTCGACGAGTCGGGTGCCTTCTACGAGGGCTTCGGCTGGCTGCACGGCCGCCACACGGGCGACGCCGCCCAGCAGATCATCGAGGACCTGGGGCAGCGTGGGCGGATGGTCGAAGCGGGCGAGATCACCCACCGCTACCCCGTCTGCTGGCGCTGCGGCACCGAGCTGATCTACCGGCTGGTGGACGAGTGGTTCATCCGCTGCGACGAGGTGCGCCAGCCGATGATCGAGGCTGCCCGCGGCGTCGAGTGGACGCCGCCGCAGTACGGCAAGCGGATGGAGGACTGGCTGCGCAACATGGGCGACTGGTGCATCAGCCGGAAGCGCTACTGGGGCCTGCCGCTGCCCTTCTACTTTTGCGATGAAGGCCACATGACCGTGATCAGCTCCGAAGCCGAGCTGCGCGAGCGGGCCACGAGCGGGCTGGAGGGCCTGAAGGAGCTGCACCGACCCTGGATCGACGACGTGCGCATCGACTGCGAGTGCGGCAAGCCGGCCAAGCGCCTGCTCGACGTCGGTGACTGCTGGCTCGACGCCGGCATCGTCCCCTTCTCGACGCTGGGCTGGCACAACCCCGAGTTCGTCGAGCGCGGCTATGCGACCGGCGCGGCAGAGGGCCTTACCATCGCCGACCTCGGCTCACACGCCGACTGGGAGACCTGGTTCCCCGCCGACTGGGTGTCGGAGATGCGCGAGCAGATCCGGCTCTGGTTCTACTCGATGCTGTTCATGAGCGTGGTGCTGGTGGGCGAGTCGCCCTACCGGCGGGTGCTCTGCTACGAGAAGGTGAACGACGAGACCGGCCGGCCCATGCACAAGTCGTGGGGCAACGCGATCTGGTTCGACGACGCCGCCGAGAAGATGGGCGCTGACGTGATGCGCTGGATGTTCGCGGCCCAGACGCCGTCACAGAACCTGAGCTTCGGTTACGGACCCGCGACCGAGGTCAAGCGCAACCTGCTGACGGTCTGGAACACCTGCAACTTCTTCGTGATGTACGCGAACCTGGACGGCTTCGAGCCACGGTACGAGATGCTGGCCGCCGGCCCCGACCCTGCCATCGCCAGCCCGCTCGACCGCTGGATGCGGGCGCTCACGCAGTCGCTGGTCGCGGAGTGCCGGGCGGCGCTGGACGGCTACGACTCGCCGCGGCTGGTGCGCGCCGTGGAGGCATTCGTGGAGGACCTCTCCAACTGGTACGTGCGTGCGTCGCGGCAGCGCTTCTGGAAGTCGGGCGACGCGGACGACAAGCGAGCCGCGTACGAGACGCTCTGGTACGCACTCGTGCAGCTGCTGCGCTGCGTGGCTCCGGTGATGCCGTTCCTGGCCGACGATCTGTGGCAGAACCTGGTGCGGGGAGCCTGTGCCGAGGCGCCCGAGAGCGTGCACCTGTCCTCGTACCCCGAGGTGAACGCGGCCTTGACGGATGACGCGCTGATGGCCGCGATGGCGAGCGTGCGTGCGGTGGTGCGGCTGGGGCATCAGGCTCGCAACGACGCCGGCGTCAAGCTGCGCCAGCCGCTGGCGGAGGTGATCGTCGCCACCGATGACGCCACCCGGCGCGACCACGTGGGCCGCCACGTCGATCTGATCGCCGCCGAGCTGGGCGTGAAGGCGGTGCGCCTGGCGACATCGGCGGAGGAGTTCGCCGAGGTCGAGGTGATGCCGCTGCTGAAGGTGCTGGGCCCGCGCTACGGGCGCGACCTCGGCATGATCCGCGGCCTCCTGCGCGAGGGCGACTTCAGCCTCAACGACGGGCACGTCGACGTGGGGGAGTGGCGTCTCGAGCCGGGCGAGTTCGAGCTGCGAACGCGCGCCCGCGACGGCTTCGCGGTGCAGGACGGCGACGGCTTCGCGGTCGCCCTCGACACCGACATCACCCCCGAGCTGGAGCTGGAGGGCGGAGCTCGCGACCTGATCCGCGCCATCAACATGATGCGCCAGGAGGCAGGGCTGGAGGTGGTCGACCGGATCCGCCTGACGCACCCTGCGGGCGCCGTCTGGGACGCGCACGGCGACTGGATCGCGACCGAGACGCTGACCGTGGAGCGTCAGGTCGGCGAGGTCCTCGCCGTGGAACGCGCCTGATGCGTCTGCTGATCCTGGGCGGCACGGTGTTCCTGGGCCGCCACGCGTCCCAGCAGGCGCTCGAGCGCGGCCACCAGTTGACGCTGTTCACCCGCGGCCAGACGAACGCCGGCCTGTTCCCTGACGCCGAGCACCTGCACGGCGACCGCGACGGCGGCCTGGCGCCGCTGCGGGGACGTGAGTTCGATGCCGTGATCGACACCAGCGGCTACGTCCCGCGCGTGGTCGCCGACTCGGCGCGGCTGCTCGCACCCACGTGCGGCCACTACACGTTCGTCTCCAGCGTCTCCGTGTACGACCAGAACGGTGGCGCCGGCAGCAACGTCGACGGGCCGGTCGGTACCATCGAGGACGACACGATCGAGGAGATCACGGAGACCAGCTACGGGCCGCTGAAGGCGCTCTGCGAACAGGCCGCCGAGCGCGAGTTCGGCGACCGCACGCTCATCATCCGCCCGGGCCTGATCGTGGGGCCCGACGATCCCACCGACCGCTTCACCTACTGGCCGGCGCGGATCGCAGACGGCGGCACGGTGCTGGCGCCGGGCGATCCGGGCGCGCGCACGCAGGTGATCGACGTGCGCGACCTGGCCGGCTGGATGGTGGCGATGGCCGAGCGCGGGGCGAACGGGCGCTTCAACGCGGTCGGCCCGGCGCAGCCGCTCACGATCGGCGCGCTGCTCGACCGCTGCAACGCGGTCTCGGGGGCCGGTGCCGACATCGTCTGGGCCGACACCCAGGCACTGCTCGACCGCGAGGTGGAGCCGTGGAGCGACCTGCCGTTGTGGCTGGGCGGTGACCCCGACCTGGAGTGGATGGACTGCGTCGACCCGGGGCCGGCGGTGGCGGCTGGGCTCGGGCACCGGCCGATCGACGACACGATCGCCGACACGCTGGCCTGGCACCGCGCCAACCGCGACGCGCCGGGACGGTCCGGCTTCCGCATGTCGCGTGAGCGCGAGGCCCGGCTGCTGGCGGAGCTGGCCTGAGCGATCCTGCCGGCGGCCGTCAGCCGACGGCGCGGCGCAGCTCGAGCGGCAGCGAGAAGTGCACGTTCTCGTTGACCAGCTCGTGTGACTCGACCTGCGTCGCGCCGAGATCGCGGAAGTGGGCGACCACACGCTCCACCAGCGACTCGGGAGCGGAGGCGCCGGAGGTGATGCCGACCGTGTCGACGCCCTCCAGCCATGCCGGCTCGATCGAGGACTCGTCGTCGATCAGGTGGGAGGCCACGCCCATCTCGCGGGTGACATCGACTAGCCGGTTCGAGTTCGACGAGTTGCGCGAGCCGATCACCAGCACGAGGTCGACCTCCGCGGCGAGCTCCTTGACCGCGTTCTGCCGGTTCTGGGTGGCGTAGCAGATGTCGTCCTTCTTGGGCCCCACGATGGCCGGGAAGCGCTCGCGCAGCGCCGCGATGATCTCGACCGTCTCGTCCACCGAGAGCGTCGTCTGGGTGATGAAGGCAACCCGCTCCGGGTCGGGGATGTCCAGCTCCGCGATCTCCTCGACCGTGCCGATCAGGCGGATCGCGTCGGGCGCCTCGCCCATCGTGCCGACCACCTCTTCGTGGCCCTCGTGGCCGATCAGCACGATCGTGTAGCCGTCGGCGGCGAAGCGCTTGGCCTCGACGTGCACCTTGGTCACCAGCGGGCAGGTGGCGTCCATCACCTGCAGCCCGCGGTTACGGCTGTTCTCGTACACCTCCGGCGCGACGCCGTGGGCCGACAGCACAACCACGGCACCCGCCGGCACGTCCAACTCGGAGTCGACGAACACGGCACCGCGGTCAGCCAGCTCCTGAACGACGTGCCAGTTGTGGACGATCTCCTTGCGCACGTAGACGGGTGCGCCGAAGTGGTCGAGCGCGCGCTCCACCGTGTCGACGGCGCGGTCGACGCCGGCGCAGTAGCCGCGCGGCGACGCGAGCACGAGGCGGGTGGGAGTCACGGACTGATGCTAGCGGCCGCGGCTAGCGATGCGCGAAGTCGACCGTCCAGACCACGGCACCGCCGTGGCCCAGGAAGCGGCCGCTGCGGCGGCCGATGCCGACCCATCCCCAGCTGCGGGAGAGCAGGTTGGCGCGGTGCTCGGGGCTCGCCAGCCACATCCTGACAGTGGTGCGGGGCGACCCGTACATGCCGGTACCCCATGCCAGGTTCTCGCCCGCACCCCACGATCCGAACGTGGTGAATCCCGAGTTCATGACCCGGCGGTAGAGCGTCGAGCCGGTGGGGCTGGTGTGCGAGAAGTAGTCGCGATTGACCATGTCGTTGGAGTGATTCTGTGCGGCAGCTCGCAGGCCGGGCGCGATGTGCAGCGCACGCAGGCCGTGGTCGCGACGGACCTGGTTGATCTCCAGGAAGAGCCGCCAGCGGTACGTGGTGTTGGTATTGGCGGAGGCAGGCGCGGCCACCGTCAACGCGACGACCACGACCAGCAGCAGCGACGAAGTGAGTGCCCGTAGCTTCATCACCGTATTCATCGGCTGAACCGCACCCGCGATTAAGTCAGAACTCTGTAAACATGTGCGCATGGGCCTGGGATACCGCAGAGCGACGCTGGACGATCTGCCGGCACTGACCGACGTGATGACCACCGCGTTCATCGCCGATCCGGCCTGGGGCCCGTACTCGTTCCCCGACCCCACCAGACGTGCGCAGCAGTCGTCCGCCTTCTGGGAGCAGGCCCTGCGCGCCGCCCTGCGGTTCCCCTGGACGATGGTCACGCCCGGGTGCGAGGCGGCCGCGGTCTGGATCCCGCCCGGGGAGCCGGAGATGACGCCCGGCCAGGAGCGCGAGATGGAGGCGCTTGCGGAGCGAATGCTGGGCGCCGAACAGACGGCCGTGGTGATGGACATCTTCACGCGGCTGGAGGCCGTGCACCCGCACGACCCTCCACACTTCTACCTGAGCCTGCTCGGCACCCACCGTGATCACCGCGGGGCCGGCATCGGCATGGCCCTGCTCGCGGACACGCTGGCGCTGATCGACGCGGAGGGCATGCCGACATACCTGGAGTCGACAAACCCCGCTAACGACGAGCGCTACATGCGCCGCGGCTACCGGCCGGTGGCACAGGTGACGCTGGCCAACGGCCACCGCATCACGACCATGTGGCGCGACGTCTCAGGCTAAGCGCCTACGCGGTGGGCGCCGGCGGGTCGGGATGCGGCGGCGCGGGCGGGTTCGGCTCGTCCGGCTGTGGTGGGTTGGGGTGCTCGGCGACTGTCACGTCGCCGCCCTGGCCGGCGCGGCTGCGGCGAACCGCTCGACCATTCGCTCACAGAACGCGGGCAGGTCGTCGGGCTTGCGGCTGGTGATCAGGTCGCCATCGGTGTGGACGGTCTCATCGACCCAGTGTCCGCCGGCGTTCTCGATGTCGGTGCGCAGGCTGGGCCACGAGGTGATGGTACGGCCCTTCAGGACGTCCGCCTCCACCAGCATCCATGGGCCGTGGCAGATGGCCGCCACAGGCTTGCCCTGCTGCACGAACTCGCGGACGAACTCGACTGCCTCCGGGACCGTCCGCAGACGGTCCGGGTTTGCCACGCCGCCCGGCAGGATCAGGCCGTCGTAGTCGCCCGCCGCGACGTCGTCGATGACGCGGTCGACCGGGAACTCGTCTCCCCGATCGAGATGGTTGAAGCCCTGAATGGGGCTATTGTCGATCCCGATCAACTCCACCGTCGCCCCGGCCGCGCGGGCGGCCTTGACCGGCTCGGTCAGTTCGATCTGCTCCACTCCGTCGGTGGCCAGCGCCGCGAGGCGCTTGTCGCTGAGAGGTGCCATGGTCTGCTCCTTCGGTCGATGCTCCACGCAGCAGTACCCGCACGCGGTCGCCGATAACCACGGGCTGGCCCACCGCCCGAGCTGCCGTGCGGCCGGCGGCGTGTGACGTGCTATCTTTGGTCCGCCTAACCCTTAGGTCACCCTAAGACGAGATACGGAGAGGTACGGATGAGCTCGACGCACGTGGCGGTCCTGGGAGCGATCGCCGGCTTCACGATCTACCTGGGCTTGCCGCTGGGACGCGTGCGCGGACTGTCGGTTCGTACCCGTGGCATCCTCTCGATGCTGGCTGCGGGCATCCTCCTGTTCATCTTCTGGGACGTGCTCACCGCTTCTCACGACATCCTCGAAGGGAGCCTCGCCCAGGCCAAGGCCGGAGACGGCTGGAATACCTTCGCCGCGCAGTTCGTGATGGCCGCTGTCGGCTTCGCCGTGGGTGCCTTTGGCCTGGCCTGGCTGGAGCGGACCGTGATGCGTCTTCGCCCCCGCGCGCCGATGGCGGGCGGCAGCGCCGGCGCGGCGGTGATCGGCGGCACGGTTCCAAGTACCGCTGATCTGGCGGCCGACGCCCGCCGCGCGTCGCTGACGATGGGCATGCTGATCGCCGGGGCGATCGGCCTGCACAACTTCTCCGAGGGACTGGCCATCGGCGTCTCGGCCCGCGCCGGTGAGATCGGGCTTGCGACCACCTTGATCGTGGGCTTCGCCATCCACAACGCCACCGAGGGGTTCGGCATCGTCGGCCCGCTGAACGGCGTCATCCCCAGCTGGAGGTGGATCGGCCTGGCCGGCCTGATCGGCGGCGGCCCTACCTTCGTGGGCACGCTGGTCGGTTACCAGGTGTCGTCACCCGCCCTCGAGATCTGCTTCTACACGCTGGCCGCAGGCGCCATCCTGTACGTGGTCGGCCAGCTGTGGACGACCGCGCAGCGCAAGCTGTCCACCGATCTGATCCTGGCTGCGCTCGTGGTCGGCTATCTGATCGGTCTCTCGTCCGACCTGATCATCACCTACGGCGGGGGCTGAGCGCCTCCACCGGCCGGCCGCGGGGTCCGGGCGCCGTGGGACAATCGGTCCGTGACGCTATGGATCCGTCGGGCGGCGCTGGCTGCCCTGATCGGCCTGCCGCTCTGGTGCACCTCCACAGCGGCTGCCGCCTCGACCGGCGAGGCGGCACTGGCGGCCCGGTTCGCGCCCGTCGTGCGGCTGGTCAACCAGCCCGAGACCTGCGGCCCCGGCGCTCCATTCGTGCCGATCGATGTGAACCTGCTGTTCGACGAACCGACCGTTGCGCTGCGCGGGCCGTGGGGCCCGAACGACCTGGTCAAGGTCGCGCCCAGCGCCGAGCACCTGGCCGGCGGCCTGTACGACTACCACCTGGACTTCCCGGGGAACGCGCTCGACCCCGGGTGCACCTACCTGGACTGGTCGCGGCGCCTCACCCGGGGCCAACCACCGACCGTCTACGCACACGTCTCCACCGACCCGGCATACCCTGGGCAGCTGGCGCTCCAGTACTGGATGTTCTACGTCTTCAACGACTGGAACAACCTGCACGAGGGCGACTGGGAGATGATCCAGCTGAACTTCCACGCAGCTGACGCAGACCAGGCGCTGCACCAGGCGCCGGCCGAGGTGGGCTATAGCCAGCACGAGGGAGCCGAGCGGTCGGCGTGGGATGACCCCAAGCTGCAGCTGGTGGGCGGGACGCATCCGGTGGTGTATCCGGCCGACGGATCGCACGCGAACTTCTACGGCGAGGCCCTGTACCTGGGCGCTTCCGGAGCGCAGGGCGTGGGCTGCGACGACACCCGAAACGCGGGGCTGGTCACGCACCCGGCGGTGCAGACGATCCCCGGCGACCCGTCGCAGGCGGCCGCGGGATTCCCGTGGATCGGGTTCCAGGGCCGCTGGGGCGAGCAGCAGCCGGCCTTCTTCAACGGGCCCACCGGCCCGAACCTGAAGGAGCAGTGGACCGACCCGATCCGCTGGTCGCAGAGCTGGCGCGACCGCGCCTACGCCGTGCCGGTCGGCGGGGCCGCCGGTACCCGCACGACCGACTTCTTCTGCGGCGCCATGGCCGGCGGATCGCGGTTGCTGTGGCGGGCGGTCAGCGACCCGTGGCCGACCATCGCGGCCGTGCTGGCCGCCCTGGCGCTCGTGGTATACGGCCTGCGGCGGGCCACCTGGCGCCCGACGGCGCCGCTGCGGCTCGCGCACCGGCGGGCGTGGGGCCAGATCCTTTCGGCCGCGGCCCGCATGTACGCCTCCCGGCTGCGTCTGTTCATCGGGATCGGGGTGCTGATCCTGCCCGTTTCGCTGGTGATCACGATCCTGCAGGCGATCGTGCTGCACGCATCCAGCCTGTTCGGCATCGAGGTCGACGGCGAGGCGGCCGGCGCGTTCGTGCTGGTGGTGGTGGCGATCGGCACGGCGCTGACGCTGCTGGGGCTGGGAGTCGTGCAGGCGGCGACGGCGCTGGCGATGATCGAGCTGGACGAGTGTCGTGCCGTGCGCCCGATCCGCGCCTATCGGATGGCGCTCGGGCGGCTGTGGCCGGTGCTGGGTGCGATCCTGATCGCGGTGGTGGTGATCTCGGTGATGATCCCGTTCCTGTTCCTGATCCCGGTCGCGATCTGGCTGGCGGTGCGCTGGGCGCTGGTGGTACCGGTGGTGGTGCTCGAGGGCCTTGGCCCGCTGGCGGCGATCCGGCGCAGCAGTCGGCTGGTACGCGGGGACTGGCTGAAGGTGGGGTCGCTGACGATCGTCAGCGCGGGCATCACGCTGGCGCTCGGCCCACTGATCGGCACGGCGCTGATCGTGCTGACCAGCATGCCGCTGGGGCTGTTGAACTTGATCGCCGGCGTCGTCTACATGCTGACGATGCCGTTCATCGCGCTCACCACCATGTACGTGTACCTGGACACCCGGGT
The DNA here is from genome assembly GCA_045806525.1 of Gaiellales bacterium. Lineage (GTDB taxonomy): Bacteria > Actinomycetota > Thermoleophilia > Gaiellales > JAICJC01 > JAICYJ01. The sequence goes on from JBJMJD010000034.1 coordinate 15,741, forward strand.
CGGCGAGGAGTTGCACCCCCGGCTGCAGCCCGACCCGAGCCGGCTGCCGGCCCAGATCGGGCTGTCGGCCGGGTAGGCGAGCGCTCGGCGCGTCATCCGGATCGGATGAGGAGCGCAGGCGCTCGCCCTGGCATCGTCACCTCACCTACGACAAGGAGCACGGATGAGCTCGAGGGAGATGAAACTGAGCGGCTGGTGGACGTTCGCGGCGATCCTGTTGGCGATCTCCGGCACCCTCAACGTGATCTGGGGGATCTCGGCGATCGGCCACTCCTCCTTCTTCACGCAGAACGCCCACTACGTCACGGGCAATCTCCGCGCCTGGGGATGGATCACCGTGATCCTGGGCGCCTTGGAACTGGTCGCGGCCGGGTCGCTGTTCGGCGGCGGCGAGTTCGGGCGCTGGTTCGGGATCTTCGCGGCGGCGTTCACGTCGATCGCCGCGCTGCTGTCGATTCCCGCCTACCCGTTCTGGTCGATCTGCATCTTCGCGATCTCGATCATCATCGTCTACGAGCTGGAGCGGGGCCCGACCCGAGCCGCCTAGCACCACCCGGATCGTCTACCGCATCGCGAAGCGGAACAGCCTGCCGTGGTGCCGGCCGTTGCTTGCCAGCCACAGCGTGGTGTCGCTGCCGCGGCCGACCGTGGGCAGGAAGTCCGCCGGAAGCGGCGTGCTGCCGAGCACGCGACTGGTTCCGGGGTCGACCTGCCAGATCAGGCCGTGCCGGCGGCCGACGTTGGTGACCACCCAGATGCGGCCGCCAGCGGCCAGCGCCAGCACCGGCACGCCGTGGCCGAGCGCGATCGGAGCGCCGTCGGCGCCGCCCGTGGGGTGGACGCGCTGCAGGTAGCCGAGGTCGGCTCCGGCCGCCGAGGTCGCGGACTGTGTGACCCAGATCGAGCCGGCGGCGACGACCGGCGCGCTGTTCACGGGTGCAAGTCCCTGCTTCGGCAGCCGGCTGGGACCGACCAAGACGATACGTGGATGGCCGGCGTCTGAGGCGACGAACAGCTTCTGGTGTGCCGCGAACCACGTCCCGCCGACCCCTTGCGTTCCCGCGAGCTGCCTGGCGACGGCCGGCCGCAGCTTCGAAGCGGGGACGCGCTGGACGTGGTTGCCTGTGAGCTTCCAGGTGCTGGTGCCAGAGCGGATGTAGTACGACGAGCCGCGCGTCGCCAGGGTGATGGTGGGGCCGGTATGGACGTGGATGACCGCGCGGGGGAGGTCGTGCTTGGCCGGCCGGAGCGTGGCGTGGTGCTCGACCAGGCGGATCGATCGGCCCCGATCGGCGAGGCTCGCGACCAGCAGCGTGTGGCCCTGCTTGACGAGGGCCGCGGCGCCGGGTGCCGGGATGCTTCTGCTCGCGACCAGGCGGAACGGCCGTGCAGAGGGTGGCGGCGCGGTCACCAGTGGCGGAGCATGGCTGGAGCGCGTCTCGCCCACGATCACGACGACCGCCGTCACCGCGACCGCAAGCGCGATCACGGAGACCCACCGGCTCACCGGCCCGAACTTCTGGACAGGCCGAACGACGCTCTGCAACCCGACCCCCTCGGCGAATCCCCCGCTCAGAGCACCAGTATGGGGGTATCTGGCGCCGGAGGGAAGCCCCTGTCAGAAAGCAGCAATGGTGGTGGTAGCGTGCGGCCGTGAGGTGCGGAATCATCCTTCCGGGCGGCACGGCGACGCAGCAGCTCGCGCAGGCGGAGATGGCCGAGCGGGCCGGCTGGGACGGGGTGTTCGTGTGGGAGGCCGCGTACGGCGTCGATGCCTGGACGCTGCTTGCGGCGATCGCCGCGCGCACCGAGCGGGTGTGGCTGGGGACGATGCTGACGCCGTTGCCGTGGCGCCGGCCTTGGAAGGTCGCAAGCCAGGTCGTGACGCTCGACCAGCTCTCGGACGGACGGGCGGTGCTGGCGGTCGGCCTGGGGGCGGTTGCCGCCGACCTCCCCGACACGGGTGAGCCGGTGGGCCTGCGCGAACGGGCGGACATGATGGACGAGGGCATCGATCTGATCCGCGGCCTTTGGGACGGCCGTCGGCACTTCCACGGGACGCACTACACCTACTCGTGCGACCGGGACGACCTGATCCGTGTCGGCCGCCCGGTGCAGGAGCGGATCCCGATCTGGGTGGTCGGGGTGTGGCGGCGGCCGCGGTCGATGCGGCGGGTGCTGCGCTGCGACGGCATCATCCCCCAGTACTCGGGAGAGGGCGGCCCGCAGGAGCTGCGCGACCTGCGCCAGTGGTTGGGACAGCGGGGGGTAACGGAGCCGTTCGACGTGCTTTCCGAGGGCGAGACGCCGGCCGGCGACGCCGACCAGGCGGCTGCGATCGTGCGGGCGTGGCGGGATGCGGGCGCGACCTGGTGGATGGAGACGCGCTGGCAGATGCCGCACGACTCGGCCGAGCGGATGCGCGAGGTGGAGGAGCGGATCGCGGCCGGGCCGCCGCCGCAGTCCTAGCCGCTGTCTCCTTGACATATGCCTATATAGGCATATGATTGACCCCATGGCCCGCTCATCGGCGACGTTGGATGTCTTCAGTGCAGTTGCCGAGGTGCACCGTCGCGACATCCTCGACGCATTGATCACAGGGGAGAAGGCAGTCGGAGCGATCGTGAACGACCTTCCGATGTCCCAGCCTCAGGTGTCAAAGCACCTGCGGGTGCTGAGCGAGGCGGGGCTCGTCAGGTGCCGGGCCGAGGGGCGTCGCCGGCTGTACCGCCTGGAGCCTGCGCACCTTCGCCCGCTGCACGAGTGGTTGGCCAGGTACGAGCAGGTGTGGAATGACCGGCTGGATCGGTTGGACGACTATCTCGCAGAGATCCAAGGACAAGGAGAGCCGCGGTGACTGATCGGTACGGGTCGGCAGCCTACGAACTGCCGAATGATCTCGACGTGCTCATCACTCGAGCGTTCGACGCTCCCATCAATCTCGTCTTCGACGCATTGACGCAGCCGGAGCACATGAGCAGATGGTTCCCTCCAAGTGGGTGTGAGATGAAGGAGTGCTCGATCGACCTGCGCGTCGGCGGGGCGTATCACCAGGTGTTCGTAACCGAGGATGGAGCCGAGTGTTCATTTCGTGGCACCTACCTGGAGATCGAGCCGCCGACACGGACGGTCGAGACGTGGGTGTTCGAGGGGCGCCCGCATCTGGATGCCGTCGAGACCGTGGAGCTGCAGGAATCAGCCGGGGTCACGACCATGACGATCCGGCTGACGTACCGCGACAAGGCGAGCCGTGACGAGGACCTCAAGGGCGGATCCGGCGGCCAGCAGCAGAGCTTCGACAAGCTGGAAGATCTCTTGAAGGTACTGCTCGAATCGCAGGGAGCCGTGTCTCGATAGGTGGGAAGCGGGCGAGGAGAATCGAACTCCCGTCTTGAGCTTGGAAGGCTCTTGCTCTGCCATTGAGCTACGCCCGCTCGGCCTCGACATAGTACCGCCGCCGTAGCGGACCAGTCCGGCCGGTCGCCGGCCAGGCGCGGGCTACCATGCCCACCCGATGGAGCGCCTGATCCTGCGCAGCGCAGCGGTCTGCACGCGCCGCCCGTGGTGGGTGGTGGCGATATGGATCGTGCTGCTGGCCGCCGCACTGCCGTTCTCCGGCAGGGCACAGGGCGTGCTCTCCTCCGGCGGCTTCGACGTTCCCGGATCGCAGTCGCAGCAGGCGATCGACTACCTGAACAACCAGCCCGGCCGCGGCGCCTACTCGTTCTCGTTCCTGGTCGACGCTCCCACCGCCGCGGCCGCCCAGGCCCGGGTCGCCCAGGTGCGCGCCCGGGTGCGCGCCCGCTATCCCGAGATCCACTTCACGACAGCGCCCCAGAATTCGCCCGACGGGGGCACCGTCTCGTTCGTCGGCTTCGCGTCGGTCGACCAGAACCGCTCGCTCACGATCTCGCGCCAGCTGAAGACGCTGGTGCAGCAGACTCACCCGCCGGTGCGCACCTTCCTGCTGGGCCCGTCGGCCAACTACGCCACCTTCCAGGACATCACCGAGCAGGGCCTGCAGCGCGCCGAGCTGCTGTCCTCGCCGGTGATCCTGATCGTGCTGCTGGTGCTGTTCGGCGCCGTGGTGGCGATGCTCGTGCCGGCCGCCCTGGGAGCGCTCTCGGTGCTGATCACCTTCGCTCTCGTCTACCTGGTGGCGTCGCACACGCAGGTCTCGGTCTACGCGACCACGATGGTGACCATGATCGGCATCGGCGTCGCGGTGGACTACTCGATGTTCATCCTCGCCAGGTTCCGCGAGGAGCTGCTGGCCGGCGCCCCCACCGATCGAGCCGTCGCGACCGCGATGGCCACCTCCGGCACCGCCGTGGCCTTCTCCGGCATGACCGTGATCGTCTCGCTGGCCTCGATCTGGATCGTGCCGGTGCGCGCGGTGCAGTCGATGGCGCTGGCCGCGATCATGGTGGTGACCCTGGCCGTGCTCGCGGCCATGACGCTGCTGCCCGCGGTGCTGATGCTGCTCGGCCCGCGCATCAACGCGCTGCGCATCCCCGGCCGCAAGGAGCGACCGGGCCGCGACGGCTTCTGGATGCGCTGGACGCGCGGTGTCATGCGCCGTCCGCTGCTGTCCGCGCTGGGGGCCGCCACGCTGCTGATCGTGCTGTCGCTGCCCGCGCTGTCGATGGTGACGGCCAACCGGTCGCTCGAGCAGCTGCCGGCGTCCACCGATGTCAGAGTTGGCAACGCGATCCTGACCAGGCAGATCACCGGCCCCGGCCAGGGCCGCGAGGGGGCGCTCACGATCCTGGTGCGCCCCCAGGACGCCGGCGGCTCCAGCCCCGCCGCCGTAGCCGCGCAGCTGCGCGCGCGGTTGGCCCGCGATCCCCTGGTGCAGGCCGCGACGGTGGAGCCGGCCGGGCCTAGCCAGATCGTGGTCGGGCTGCTGCGGGTCGACCCCGAGTCGAGCCAGGCGGTCGACGTGCTGGTGCCGCGCGTCCGCTCCTGGGCCGGCGGTCGCGGGCTGGTGAGCGGCCTGTCCGCCTTCAATCATGACCTCAACACCGAGGTCGGGGACGACCTTTGGAAGGTGATGGTGCTGGTGCTGGGACTGTCCTACGTGGTGCTGCTGATGCTGCTTCGCTCAGTGCTGCTGCCGCTGAAGGCGGTGATCATGAACCTGCTCTCGATCGGCGCCTCCTACGGCGTGATCGTGGCCGTCTTCCAGTGGGGCTGGTTCGACTGGACCGGCTACCACTCGCTGGGCCACATCAACACGCTGAATCCGGCGCTGATCCTGGCCATCACATTTGGCCTGGCGATGGACTACGAGGTGTTCCTGCTGTCGCGGATCCGCGAGCGCTACGAGGCCACCGGGGACAACACGCGGGCCGTCGCCGAGGGGCTGGCGTCGAGCGCCCGCACCATCACCTCCGCCGCCGCCATCATGACCATCGTGTTCGCGAGCTTCGTGATGACGGGGGTGCCTGCGATCAAGGAGATCGGGCTGGGGCTGGCGGTCGCGATCGCGGTCGACGCCACGATCACGCGGCTGGTGCTGGTGCCGTCCACCATGCGGCTGCTGGGCCAGTGGAATTGGTGGCTTCCGGGCTGGCTCGACCGGCGCCTGCCGCACATGGCGCACGACGCCCCGCCGCGGATCGCCTCCGAGACCGGCGATTAGCGAATCGGGTTCCGTCCGACCCCCCTGCGATGCTTCTTCGTCCGGCCCGTAAGGTCGGCGCAGGCGGAAAGGACGGTCCTCACATGCTCTGGTTGATAGTCGGAATCGTGATCGGAATCATGGTCGCCCTGGCGATGCTGCGCCCGCGACTGTCCGAGGTCGGCGTGCTGCGCCTCGAACGCGACACGTATGCGAATGAGGCCTCGCGGCTGGAGGGCCGCCTGGAGAGCGAGCGGGCGATGGCCGAGGACCGGTTCAAGTCGCTGTCGGCCGATGCGCTGAAGCAGAACAACGAGCAGTTCCTGACGCTTGCCAAGCAGGCCCTGGGCACGTATCAGAGCGAGGCCCGGGGCGAGCTGGAGAAGCGCGAGAAGGCGGTCCAGCAGCTGGTGGCGCCGATCTCGGAGCAGCTCAAGCTGGTGGACACGCGTCTGGAGCGGCTCGACCGGGACCGCGTCCAGAGCTCGAGCGTGCTGCAGCAGCAGCTGCGCACGATGGTCGAGTCGCAGGAGCGTCTGCGCGGCGAGACCGGAGCGCTGGTGGCGGCTCTGCGCAAGCCCCAGGCGCGTGGCCGCTGGGGGGAGATGCAGCTGCGAAACGTGGTCGAGATGGCCGGCATGGTCGGGTACTGCGACTTCGCCGAGCAGGTGACGGTGCGCGACGATGATCGCACCCTGCGTCCCGATCTGGTCGTGAACATGCCCGGCGGCAAGAAGGTGGTGGTCGACGCCAAGGCACCGCTACAGGCCTTCCTGGACGCCTACGACGCCACCGGTGACGTCGATCGCGACCGGCACCTGGCCGAGCACGCACGGCTGCTGCGCGATCACGTGCGCAAGCTGTCGGCACGCAGCTACTGGTCGCAGTTCCCGGAGGCGCCCGACTTCGTGATCCTGTTCCTGCCCGGCGAGCACTTCTACAACGCGGCGCTCGAGGCCGACCCCACCCTGATCCAGCAGGGCGTCGAGCAGAAGGTGCTGATCGCCACGCCCACCACCCTGATCGCGCTGCTGCGCGCCGTGCACTACGGCTGGCAGCAGGAGAAGGTGGCTGAGAACGCGCGCGAGATCAGCGAGCTGGGCCGCGAGCTGCACTCGCGGCTGGGCACGGTCGCCGGCCACGTGAACGCGCTCGGTAAGCGGCTGGGCGGCGCGGTCGACGCCTACAACTCGGCGGTCGGGTCGCTGGAGACGCGGGTGCTGGTCAGCGCCCGGCGCTTCACCGAGCACAGCGTGGTGGGAGAGGACAAGCAGATCCAGACGCTGGAGCCGATCGACCGCGTGCCGCGTTCGCCCCAGGCGCCCGAGCTGGCGGCGGTCAACGACGACGAGGTGGTCGAGGCGCCGCGCACGCTGGGCGCCGCCTGACCGGTCAGGCCTGGACGGATGGCCGGGCCAGACCATCCACCGTCCGCTCGAGCATCGCCCGCAGCGGCCCCTCGGCGAACCGCTCCTGCGGAACCGACAGCTGCGTCAGCAGCGCCCCCTCGATCAGGTTGCTGAGGATCTCGGCGGCCTGGCCGGGCTCGGGCAGGCCGGCGCATCCCGCCAGCGACTCGATGCCGGCCAGGTACGCCCGGTTCCAGCGCTCGGCCAGCGGCCGCAGCTCCGGCCGCCGTCCCGCCTCCAGCACCAGCTCGTACTGCGCCGCCAGCGGCGCCTGGTCGTCGTCGCAGATGGCCGCCACCAGGCTCAGCAACCGGTCCACTAGCTGCGCCCGGCCGGCAGGTCCCGGCGGTGCCGACTCGCGCCGCACCGCCGTGATCGAGCGATCGATGGCCAGCTCCAGGGCCTCGTGCACGAGCGCGTCCTTCGACGTGAAGTGGTACGTGGTCGATGCCAGCGGCACGCCTGCCTCCGCGGCCACCGCACGGTGCGTGGCCGCGTCCGCGCCGTGGCCGGCGATCACCCGCAGCGTCGCCTCCAGGATCACCGCCCGGCGATCGCTCACGGATCGGTCTGGCGAAGCCACGCGCCGGCCCGCAGGCCCGACTCGATCGCGCCGTCGATGAAGCCCGACCAGCCGGCGGCCAGATCGGAGCCGGCCAGCAGCACCGGGCCTTCCGGCCGCCGCATCTCCTCGTAGTAGCGGCTGTACCAGCCGGGGCGGTGGATCGCCCAGGTGCCGCGCGAGAACTCGTCGGCCAGCCAGTCGTGGGCCGACGCGTCGACCGCCCTGTAGCCGGGAATGATGCGATCGAGATCGGCCTGGACGCGGGGCAGGTCGGTTGCGTCGTTCAGCGCGGCGTCGTAGCCGAAGCCGATCATCACCTGGGTGCCGTCGTCGTCCATGAACTCGGTGTCGAGGTAGCCGAACGGGTGTCCCGGCCGGATCGCGTTCTGGGAGATCGGCTCGCCGTCGGCGCGGATGAAGATCTTGATCCCGCGCGACGCCTGGCTCAGGGCGATCCCCTCCAGCTTCAACTCCGAGAGGGCGGGTTCGAACTCGATCGCCGGGAGCGTGTTCAGCGGCACCGCCAGCACCGCCCGCGCCGCCGGCAGCAGCTCGCCCGCGCGCGTCTCCACCTCGACGCCGTCGCCGCGCCGTCTCACCGCTGCAACCGGCGTTCCCAGCCGCGTCTCGTACCGAGCACCGGTGGCGATCGCCTCCAGCAGCCCGCGGGTGCCCCTGGTCAGCGTCACCCGCCCGCCCGTGTACTGGGTCAGGGCCAGGCTGTAGCCTGACAGCGCGTGCCACCGAAGCACGCTGGCGGCGCCCGCCTCCTCCAGCGGGCCATGGGCGAGCGACTCCAGCTCGGCCCACAGCACCGCGCGGTGCTCCTCGTCGAGGTCGAGCTCGTCCACCCGCTGGGCGATGGTGAGCCGGTCGATCCGCGCCAGCTGATCGATCGCGAGGGTCGGGTCGTGCGGGTTCGGGAGCGACCGCTCCACTCCGTCCACGAACTGCAGCCAGCCGCGGTTGGCGATCGCGTCGCGTTCCGCGATCGTGCCGGTGCGCCGCTCATCTCCCACGTACCAGGCGGTCACGTCGGGGTCGCCCGACAGCTCGACGGTCAGGCCGGCGCGGGTGATCTCCGAGAATGTGTGGGGCTGGTGCCAGTGCACCCAGCCGCCGCCGTACTCGATCTGGTGGCCGTTCCAGGCAGCCGTCCAGGTGCGGCCGCCCAGCCGGTCGCGGCCCTCGAGCAGCAGCACGCTTCGGCCATTGTTTGCCGCCTCACGGGCGGCGGTGACGCCGGCGAACCCACCACCGACCACGACCACATCGTGCATTTCCGCTACCTCCGCCCCTGGGCGACGCTACTGGTACAAATGTACCAGTTCGGTCAGTGCGGCGGCATGACGGGCGACAGCAGCGATGTGCGGCGGGCACGCGTGCCGTGCGTGTCCTCATGGACGTCGGCGCTCTCCAGCACCCGCACGATCGCCCGCGAGGCGATGAACCGCAGCGGCTCAGGCTCCCAGCGGCGGCTGTGGTGGCCGACCCAGGGCAGCGTGATCAGGTCGGTGTTGCGTCCCAGCACCAGGTCGGCCAGCGTGCGGCCGCCGATGTTGGCTGCGACCACGCCGTGGCCGGAGTAGCCGCCCGCGTAGCCGAGGCCGGTGCCGGGATTGAGGTGGACGGCCATGCTCCAGTCCCGCGGCACGGCCAGCGGGCCGCCCCAGTGGTGGGTGATGGCGGCGCCGGCAGCGGCCGGGAAATGGCGGCGAAGCACCCGCTCCAGTCGCGCCCGCACCGAGTCGGAGCGCTCGTTCTGCTCACTGATCGGATGCCGCAGCCGGTACGGCGCGCCGCGGCCGCCGATCGCGATGCGGCCGTCGGCCGTGCGCTGTGCGTAGAAGAACAGGTGGTGGCGGTCTCCGATCAAGAGGCCGTCCCGCCAGCCCAGCTCGTCCCAGACCTCGGGCGGCAGCGGCTCGGTCGCGATCATCAGCGAGTAGAGCGGCAGGTAGCGCAGCGACTGTCCAGGCAGCTGCGTGGTGTAGGACTCGGTCGCGCGCAGCACCGTGGTCGCCCGCAGCTCCCCGCCCGGGCATCGAACGCGGCCGGACGCGAGCTCCAGCGCCGGCGTGCGTTCGTGGATGACCACGCCCAGCCGCTCGCATGCCTCGGCCAGGCCGCGGATGAGACGGGCCGGGTCGATGCGGGCGCCGTGCGGCGAGTACACGGCCGCGATGCGCCCGTCGACCCGAGCATAGGCGTCGGCCTGCTCGGGCGTCAGGGTCTGCCAGTCGCGGTCGGTGGCGCCCAGCTCGCGAACCGAGCGCTCGCTGTCCGCCAGCCGCTGCTGCTGCGGTGGGCTGGTGGCCACCATCAGCCAGCCTGCTTTCAGGTAACCGCAGTCGATGCCCTCCTGCTCGATCACGCGGCCGATCTCGTCGACCGTTGTCTCCGTCTCACGCTGGGCGCGCACGACGGCGTCCTGTCCGTGGCTGCGGCGGTAGAGCTCGGCGCTGCCGGACAGGCCGGATGAGACCCAGCCGCCGTTTCGGCCCGACGGGCCGTAGCCGGCGATCTCGCTCTCGACCACGGTCACGCGCAGGTCGGGCCGGTGCTGCTTCAGGTAGTACGCCGACCATAGACCGGTGAACCCTGCGCCCACGATCGCGACGTCGCAGTCGGCCGACGCCTCCAGCGAGCGGCGCGGAGTCAGCGACCCGGGCAGGCCGTCCAGCCACAGGCTGCGCGCGCGGTATCGGGCTTCGAACGGCTCGGCTGGCACGGCGGGTGAGTCTAGCGAGCGGCCGCGCCTGGTCGGCCGGTTGAGGGTTCGGAGCGTCGTCATCTAGCATCGTACGATGGAACTTCCGCCCGGATACCGGCTGCGGCCCCCTGTGATCGAGGACGGCCCCGCGATCACCGACATGCTGAACGAGGAGACGCTGGCGCTGACGGGCGTCCCGGTCGCCAGCCTGGAGTGGGTGACCACCGTCTGGACGGCGCCCGGCGCCAGGCTCGATCGCGACTTTGGCGTGATCACCGACAGCGGCGGGGCGATCGCCGGCTACTTCATGATCGAGTTCGAGCCGCCTCAGACCACGGTCTCGGTGATCGGCGCGGTGGCGCTGTCGCACCACAATCGCGGCATCGGGTCGGCCATCATCGAGGAGGTCGGGCGGCGCGGCCGGGAGATGGCCGCCGGCCGCGAGGACGTCACCTTGCGGATGGGCGTGCTGGCGGGCGAGCCGGGCGTGGCGGCGCTGCTGACCGCGCGCGGATTCCGAGAGGTGCGGGTGTTCTGGTCGATGACCGTGCGGTTTGACGGCCCGCCGCCGCCTCCGGCCGACATCGCGGGCATTGACGTCCGCACGTTCGTCCCCGGCCAGGAGCGGGAGGTCTACGCGTGCGCGGCCGCCGCGTTCGAGGATCACTGGGGCGACGGGTTCTCGTCCGAGCAGTCGTGGCTGCATCGCCACGTGTACGCCAGCGACACCTTCGATCCCGAGCTGTGGTACCTGGCCTGGGAGGGCGAGCGGCTCGCGGGCGTGCTGCTGTCAGCCGCCGAATCGGAGGAGGATTCCCAGCTCGGCTACGTCGGCTGGCTGGGCGTGCGCCGTGAGGCCCGCGGCCGCGGGCTCGGCGAGGCGCTGCTGCGTCGCAGCTTCGTGAGGTTCCACGAGCTCGGCAAGCGCGGCGTGCAGCTGGTGGTGGACAGTGAGTCGAGCACCGGAGCCAACCGGCTGTACGAGCGTGTGGGCATGACCGCCCAGCCGCGGTTCGCCAACTGGGACCGCCCGCTGTTCCCTCCGGGCTGACGAGCACCCCGGTCCGCGCGTAATATGTGCGAATGAACACGGGTGAGCAGCGCGAGCTGCGGCAGTGGGCCGATCAGCTGTGCGAGGTGGATGACCCGGAACGGCGTGCGATGGGCCGGGCGATCGCAATGCTGCTCGACCGCATCGACGAGCTCGAGAGGGAGCTCTCGGCGGTGCCGCAGGAGATCCTGAACGGCGACCCCGATCGCAATGGCGAGCCGGCGTGGGACGAGCAACCGGACGTGGTCGCGCCGCGCGCGAGCCTGGCCGAGCCCATCAGCATCGGTGAGGACACGCAGCAGCTGAGCCTGCGCGACCGGCTGCGCCATGCCGCCGACAACCTCCGCGACCGCGGCGAGCGCTGAACATCCGGCCGGGTTACCGGTACCGCTAGCTGTGGGCCGCTCAGGCTCGTAAAGTCGAGGAGTGACCGTGCGTGGCTCCGATGCGGTACCGGCGAACGATGCTGCTTGGGATCAGGCGGCCGACGACGCCTTCCACCAGGCCCTGCCGACGATCCTGGACGAGGTGTTCGGCGAGCACCGCCTGGACGAGCTGGTGACAGCGATTTGCGACGGTGGCGAGGAGCTCGTACCGGACGTCACCCTGCGCCTCGAGGGGTTCGACGTGCGCTGTCTGGCCGGGCGCATCTTCGATTCGCCCGGCACGGCTGCGCCCGAGGACGATGACAGCTTTGCTCTGCTCGATCTGCGGCCAGGGCAGATGGCCGTGCGCATCCCGATGTCGAGCTCCGGCGTGCACCTCGCCGACCTGGTGGCGGTGCGCGAAGGGGGAGCCTGGATCGGCGCCCAGCACCGCGGCCAGCTGCGCCTCTTCGCCGACATGGTGGCGCCGCTCCTGTACGCGCAGCTCGAGCGCGACGAGCTGCGCCGGGCGGCGCTCACCGACCAGCTGACTGGCCTCGCCAACCGGCGCGCGCTCGACCACGTGCTGGAGCATCTCTGCTCTCAGCAGACGCACCTGTGCCTGCTGCTGCTGGACGTGGACGGGCTGAAGGAGGTGAACGACGCCATCGGCTACGCGCAGGGCGATCACCTGATCAGCACGCTCGCGCGCTCGATCACGGAGTCGGTTGCGCCACGTCACATCGCCGCCCGCATGGGCGGTGACGAGTTCATCGTGATCATGCCCGAGACCACCCGGAAGCAGGCTCGGAAGCGGGCCAGGAAGATCGCGCGGCGGTTCGAGAGGCAGCCCCTGCATCCGCGCGTGTTCGAGATCAGCGGCGGCGTCTCGATGGGCGTGATCGAGGCCAAGCCGGGGGAGGGGCCGCTGGAGCTGGTGCGGCGCGCCGCCCGCTCGATGCGCGTCAACAAGCGCCGGCGCCGCACCGACCGCGGCTGAGCGATCCGACGACGCCAAGGCCGGTCACAGTCAATGGCCTGAACTGCCTACCCGTGTCGCATCGATCCCACCGCCTGAAGGCGTTTACGGCGGTCGTCACGGGGTAGGCACCTGGCAATGGATCGAGACGACCAGCTCGAGGTGCGTGACCGCGGCGCCGCCGGTGCGCCGATCGTGGATGACAGCCCTCCCCGGCGCCGCCGCCGGCTGGCGATCATCGCCGCGGGCACGTTGACGGGGCTCATACTGGGCGGCCTGCTGGTGCTGCTGGTGGATGCGCCGCGGGCCACCGGAAGCGGCGACAACCCGGCCGTCTGGGTGTTCGGACTGCCCGCCTTCCTGGCAATCGCCGGCACCGTCATCGGCTGGGTGGTGGCGGGACTTCCCAGCGCGGAGGTGGTGGACGCCCCGGTGCGGCAGCGACGCTTCCGGCGCGCGGGCCGTGCCGCCACGACGGAGCAGGGTCAGCTGCCCGGCTCGGAGGTGCCGCCGCGGTACGCCTCGTCCCCGCGTGACCGCCACCCGTCCGGGTAGATCGCCGTTTCGGATAGTCTCGTCCCATGAGCTATCGAGTGGTGTGCATATCGCGTGACGTGGGTGCCGGTGGGGAGGACGTCGGCCGTGCCGTCGCGTCGCAGCTGGGCTTCCGGTACGTGGATGAGGAGATTGTGCGGCGGGTGGCCGAAGAGTCGGGGCTCGACCACGCCAGGGTGGCCGGGGCCGAGGAGCGGCGAGGGCTGATCGCGCGCCTGCTGGACGCGGTCGAGCAGTCCGCGGCCGGACTCCCCGAGCCCTACATGTACGCGGCTGACGTGCAGCTGCCGGGCGCGCCGGGCGAGGACGTCCGCGAGCTGATCCGCGAGGCGGTGCGACAGACGGCCGATGAGGGCGACGTCGTGATCGTGGCTCACGCCGCATCGCACGTGCTGGCCGGCCGTACCGAGGCGCTGCGGGTGTGGGTGACCGGGTCGCCCGGTGCGTGCGCCGAACGGTTGGTCGCCGCCTCTGGGCTGGATGCCAGGCGCGCGGACGAGCTGGTCGAGGGCGGCCGCAAGGCCCGCGCCGAGTACCTGCGCCGGTTCCACGACGTCAAGCAGGAGCTGCCCAACCAGTACGACGTGGTGCTGAGCACCGATGCGCTGAGCGTGGATGACGCGGCCGCCGCCGTGGTCATGCTGGCCGGCCGCCCCTGACCGGTCCCGGCGAGATGGCCGGCATCGGCGTGGGGTTGGCGACGTCGGACCGATACGGGCGCGGCCGCGCGGGCCTGGCCGCTCAGCAGCGCGGCAGGAAGCCGCCGTGCACGGTCGCGGCGAAGGCGCTCCCGCCGGCGTTGTAGCCGACCACGAGCGGTTGGCGCAGCGCCGGCACCTGCACGGGACGGTGCGTCACGCAGCCGCGAGCGCGGAAGTGGAAGTCGATCTGGAGCGTTGTGCGCGGCGGCAGGCGCAGGTCGAACGGCTGGCTTGACTGGCGCTGCGGCGGCCCGAACGTGGCGCCGCTGCGGCTGATCCGCTTGATCGCGATGTCGTCGACGCGCGCGCCCAGCGGCAGCAGCACCGATGTGACGGTGACGGGATGGTCGCCGGCGTTCAGGACGTCGGCGAAGGCCAGGTGCTGGGTGGGGTCGCCGGGCGCTGATAGGTAGGTGGCGCCGAGGCTCCTGAATGCGACTGGGCCGGTCTGGTTGGGCACCGGTGTGGACGGCGCGGCCGCCGGCGCGACCGGCCCCGGTGAGATCACGAGGATCACGGTCGCCGCCAGCGCCACCAGTGCCGCCGCGGCGGCCGACACCGGCCCGGTGGGGCGACTGCGGCGTGGTGCGGCACCAGCGCCCATGAAGGCACCATACGCCGAACGCGGGGGGTGGATCGGCCTACCATGCCAGGATGGTCGCGGGCACACACGGGATGGATCTGAGCGGCGGCTGGACGACGACCGGCGTGATCGTGACGGCGTTCGCGGCGGCGTGGCTGATATCGCGTGCCTCGGGGATCGTCGCCGAGTTCGCCGTGCGCCGGTACGAGCGCCGCCAGCTTGGCGACGAGGCGGCGCCGGCCGACACCGGCGTGCTGGTGCGCCTGAACCGCCGCGAGACGATGATCTCGCTGGTCCGCACCAGCATCCGCTACCTGGCGTACGGGTTTGCGATCGCGATCTCGATCGGCCAGCTGCTGGGGTGGACGAAGAGCACCGCTATCGCCGGCGCGTCGTTGCTGGTGGTGCTGATCGGCTTCGCGGGCCAGCGCTTCCTGACCGACCTCGTCGCCGGCCTGCTCATGTTCTTCGAGGGGTGGTTCTCGGTCGGCGACACGATCGTGATCGAGCCGCTCGACCTGGCCGGCGTGGTGGAGGAGGTATCTCTGCGCTCGACCACGCTGCGGGCCGTCACGGGCGAGACGATCAGGGTCAACAACTCACAGATCCTCGGCGCCCGGATCCTTCCCAGCGGCGCCCGCGAGGTCGAGATCGAGCTGTTCGTGACCGACGGCGAGGAGGCTCGGCGGCTGGTCGAGGACGTGGCCCAGATCGTGCCGGCCGGCCCCACCCGGTTCGTCCGCCGCCCGGTGGTGGTGGAGCTGGAGGCGCTGGACCTGCAGCTGACGCGGATGCTGATCAGCGCCACCGTCGCCCACGGCCGCGAATGGCTGGTCAACGACTTCCTGCCGGACATCCTCAAGGAGCGGGCACCCGAGGGGCTGATCGCCCACGGCCCGGTGGTGATGTTCGTGGATGACCGCGCCAACCGCAGGTTCGCGCGGTCGATGCCAGCGTCGTCGAGGCAGCCGCGCTAGCCGCACCGGCGAGGCGATCTAGTCGTAGTCGATCACTCCGGCCGTTTGCGTCTGGGTGAACTTCACCTTCGGACAGGTGCGAAGCGGCGCGATCCAGGGCTTCAGCGGACGCTGGAACTGAAAGGCCGAGCGCAGCGACTTAACCTGCCGCTCGCGCGAGGTCAGCAGCGGCAGCCTGAAGTTCTCGGCCGCGAACTTGATCACCGACGTGAAGTCGTAGGTGTCGTGGTCGATGCCGCGCTTCGCCCAGGGTGAGATCACCAGCAGCGGCGAGCGAGGGCCGAGCCCGAAGCGATCGAGCCGGGGCGGTGGCACGTGGTCGTAGAAGCCGCCGAAGTCGTCCCACACGACCACGATCGCGGTGCTCTTCCACAGCGGCGAGCTCTCGATCGCGTTCACCTGGCGGGCAGTCCAGTTCTCGCCCTGACACAGCGACGGGCCGCCGGGGTGGTCGCTCTCGTTGAACGGCGGCGTCATCCAGGTGATCGAGGCCAGGTGTCCCTGTTCGACGTCCGACATGAACCACTGCCAGGGCGCATAGTGCTGATCCCAGGTGACGCTTTCGCGCACCCGCTTGACGGCGTCCAGCGCCACCCAGCCGTAGCCGAGCTGACCCGGCATCGCCCCGTAGGTGCTCCAGGTGACGCCGGGGTGGCGCGTGGTCTGCCCAGCCACGCTGGGGATGTCCACGCAGACCGACTTCCGACCGACGATCGACATCGTGTCGAGGGAGGGGATCGGAACGGTGGTGTCGGGCGGCCCGTCGCATCCCCACCAGCGGGTGCCGGAGCTGGGCCCGTCGATCACGCCGGCCGACTGGCCGGCCACGGTGAACAGGTGGTTCGGGTAGCTCGAGCTGGGCACCGAGGTGAACATGCGATCGCCGAGGCCATAGCGGCGGGCCCAGCCCCAGTAGTCCGGCAGCTGGTCCGGGCGGGCGGTGGTGTAGGCGAGCGTCGTGGAATGTCCGGCCTTGTCCTTGGTGGCGGAGAAGCCGTTCATGGCGCCGTCGTTGATGTCCTTCACCGCCCAGAAGTGGTTGTGCTGGAGGTCGACCTGCTTGTCGGGCAACGGGCTCAGCCGGATCGTGGTGCCGTCCAGCGCCTTGCCGGTTGTGGCGCCGTCGCCCTCCGGGAACCGGCCGAACAGGTTGTCGTACGTGCGGTTCTCCTTGACGATGTAGACGATGTGCTTGATCGGCGTCGCCGAGGGCGCGACCGGCAGCGGATCGCGCCTGGGAGCCGGCGGCGGCGGCGCGCTGGCCTTGACCGGCGCCCACGGGTCAACCGGCGTCTCGCCGGTGGTCAGCAGCATCAGGGCGACGAGGCCGATCGCGACGAGGATCAGCGTGAGCATCGCTCGTCGCCCGGCAGGGAAGGATCGCACGGACACGCATACTGCCACAGCTGGTCTGGACCAGGATCAGCGGCGGTTCACGTTCGCGCCTGCAGCAGCTCCTTTCGAAGCAGGGCGTCCGGCTGCTCGCCGTCGCTCGCGAAGGTGATCCGACCGCTCGGCGATATCACGTAGAACGTCGGGTAGGACTGCAGGTGGTACTCCGACGTGACCGGCCCCGAGGCGCCCTGCTGCGTGAACGACCCGGCCGGCGTGCCTGGTCGAGCAGCGCCGGGTACGGGAGACCGAAGTAGCGGTGGAACGCGTAGACGCTAGCCGCGTTCTCGGAGTCGGCGTTGATGGAGACGAACGCGACGCCCTCGGGCTGCAGCTCGGTTGCGAGCTTGGCCAGGTGGGGTGCCTAAGGCCGAGCTGCGCCGGCGGGCTCGTTCTCGAGCAGGCCCACGCCGGGCTCGGTGGACGTGTGGAAGCCAACGGCTTCGGCAGCGCGTTTCACGGCTGCCGGCGCGTTGCGGTCGGCCGCCGAGGTGCTGTGGGCGGGCGGCGGTCCGGCGCCCGTCTGTGACCGCGCCACGATCGCGGCCGTCGCCGCCACCACGATCAGCGTCACACAGGCCGTGGCGGCCCAAGCCAGGCGCTGTGTTCGGTGGCGGCGGGCGGCCTTGGCCGCCTCACGTTGTCTTCGGGCCGTACCCATCTCGGTTCCTCCTCTCCGGGCCGCGGCGGCTGCGATCGCCAACAGCAGGTGCGGGGCGGTCGGCGAGGCCGCCCGGGCCGTCGCATCACCCTTCAATATGGCGCACGCGCATTGGCGTACGCCTGATTCGGGCGCCGGATCGCGTGCGCCGCGTCGGCGGTACCACGGGAGGCGTGGTATAGCCTCTGGCCCAGCCGATGTCGCGCCGCCGCTTTCCGCTTCCAATTGCCCGGCCCAAACGTTCGTGAACCGCCGCCGAACCGCGGCCATCGTGGCAGGCGTTGCCGTCGCGGCGGTCACCGCCGTCGCGCTCGCAAGCCGCAGCGCCGGCCCCAGCGTGGCGGCGCCGGAGCAGACCACCGCGGCCAGTCACGCCGATCCCCAGCAGGGCATTCACAAGATCAAGCACGTGATTGTGGTGATGCAGGAGAACCGGTCGTTCGACTCCTACTTCGGCACGTTCCCGGGCGCCGAGGGCCTGCCCAGATCGCCGTCGGGGCGGTTCGAGAGCTGCGTCCCAAACGCCCTCACGCACGTCTGCCAGCGGCCCTACCACGACCGCAACGACCGCAACGCGGGCGGGCCGCACCACGCGGTCTCGGCGATCGCCGACATCAACCGCGGCAAGATGAACGGCTTCGTCAACACCGAGATCGGCAGCGGCCACGCCGTCTACTGCCGCGCGAATCCGGACGCTGCCACCTGCGTCAACGACCCGGCCGGCACCGACGTGATGGGGTACCACACTGCGCGCGAGATCCCCAACTACTGGAAGTACGCACGCAACTTCGTGCTGCAGGACCACCTGTTCGAACCGACCCTCGGCTGGAGCGAGCCGGCGCACATGTTCCTGGTCTCGGCCTGGTCGGCCACGTGCAGGTCCGCGTTCGACCCGATGAGCTGCACGTCGGATCCGGGGCCGGCGCCGCCGCCCGACGCGGTCAAGGGCGGGCCTACCTGGCCGTGGACGGACCTCACCTACCTGCTCCACGAGCAGCATGTCTCGTGGCGCTACTACGTCGCGTCCGGCAGGGTGCCCGACTGCACCGACGGCGACATGGTCTGTCCCAACGCGCCTTCGCAGAATGCGACCAAGACGTCGATCTGGAATCCGCTGCCGAGCTTTACCGACGTGACGGAGACCCGCCAGAAGCGGTTCATCCAGCCGGCCCACCGCTACTTCGAGTCAGCCCGGGCGGGCACGCTGCCGGCGGTCAGCTGGGTGATCCCGAGCGAGCCGGAGTCCGAGCACCCGCCGGCCATGGTCTCCCGCGGGCAGGACTGGGTGACGACCGTGATCAACGCTGCGATGCGCAGTCCCGACTGGAACTCGACGGCGGTGTTCGTCTCATGGGACGACTGGGGCGGCTTCTACGACCATGTCGTCCCACCCGACGTCGATGTGAACGGCTACGGGGTGCGCGTACCGGCGATGGTCGTCTCGCCGTACGCGCGGACGGGCTTCATCGACCACCAGGTGCTGTCGTTCGATGCCTACGCGAAGTTCATCGAGGACGACTTCCTCTCCCACCGTCGCCTGGATCCCGGCACCGACGGCCGGCCGGACTCCCGGCCCAGCGTCCGGGAGAACCTGCCGCTGCTGGGCGACCTGGTCAAGGACTTCGACTTCACCCAGCATCCGCGGCCGGCGATGATCCTCGATCCGTGCCCGAAGCACTACGTGTTCCACGCGGACTGCCTGCCCTGATTGCGCAGCGAGCTGCGCCCCTAGGGCGCGAGCCGGACGCGCAGCTCGTCGACGTCGAGCCCCGGCACCGGCCTGCGGGCGCCGTCGGGCACGAAGCCGGCGGCTGCGTAGACCGCGGCTGCCCGGTCGTTGCCGGCGAAGTGCCAGAGCACGACCGGACGCAGCCCCCGTGCCAGCAGGTCGTCGGTCAGCCATGTCAGCATCGCGCGCCCGGCGCCGCGGCCCTGGTCGACCGGACGAACGTAGAGCCCGGCTATCTCACCCGCGCCTTCCGCGTCGTCGTCGGTGCATGGTTCGCTGCGGCCGTAGCCGATCACCTCGTCGCCGACGCAGGCAACGATCAGGCGGTGGCCCTCAGGTGGCCGGCGTGCGTAGGCTCCCCAGTCGGCCGACTCCTGAGCCACGTTGAGGCCGGACAGGAACGCGGGGGAGAGCAGACCGGCGTAGGCGCGCCGCCAGGTGTCGACCTTGATGGTGCCGATCGCCGGCCCGTCGGCTGCACCGGCTGAGCGGAGGGTCAGATCCGGAACGCCGGCCGCCTACCCGATCGCGGCGGGAGCGGCCGGCTGTGCGACGCCGATCATCGAGTCGCGCGTGATCAGCTCCGCCAGCTCGTCCTGGCTCAGGCCCTCGGAGCCGGCCGGCCGGCGTGGAATCACGAGGTAGCGGATATCGGCGGTCGAGTCGAGCACGCGCAGCTCGACGTCGTCGCCCAGCTCGAGGCCGAACTCGTCCAGCACGCCGCGCGGGTCGGAGACGGCGCGCGAGCGGTAGGGGAGGCTCTTGTACCAGGCCGGGGGAGGGCCCAGCAGTGCCCGCGGATAGCAGGAGCAGAGCGTGCAGACGACCATGTGATGCACATCGTCGGTGTTCTCGACGGCGACCACCACCGGGGACGGGCCGGGATCGAGGCCGAGCTCGAGTGCCGCCGCCCGCGCGTCGGTCAGGAGACGCTGCTTGAACTCGGGATCGACCCAGGCTCGTGCCACCAGCAGGGCGCCGTCGGCGGGTGACCGTGATACCAGCCAGTCGATGCGCTCGCGCACGTCCTCGCGGCTGATGGCGCCCTTCTCGATCAGCAGCTGTTCGAGTGCGCGGGCGCGGGCAGCGGCCGGCGGCTCGTCGCCGTTCGTGATCGGCTCGTGCGGATGGTCGTGGTCGTGCTCGTGGTCGCTCACTCTGCGTCCTCCAGCCAGTGCTCGAACAGGTCGAGGTAGATGCGGTCGCGGCTCTGCCCGGGGTAGTCGGGCCACACATCGCGCTGGGCGAAGCCGACCAGGTACAGCTGCTGCTCGGGCAGGCCGTCCTTGCCGTACGCCCGCGTCTCGGGATTCGTGAACGCGGCGTGGGCCCGCTCGACGGTGCCGGTCTTCCCCTTCACGTAGCCGGGCGTGCGGTGATGGCCCTCATGCGCCCGGGCCGTGACCCGCACACGCTGCCCGGCGTGGTAGGTCATTCGCCCACCCTCGCGTCGAGCTCGCCGGCGGCGAGGAGGCCCTTCTCGGTCAGGTTCGTCTCGATCGCGAACAGCCAGCGCTCGTAGTAGGAGGCGCGCTCGTACCGGCCGGGCGGCATGCTTTCGATGCCGCGGCGCAGCTCGTCGACGTTCATCAGCCCGCGGCCTGCGAGCGCGCCCACCAGCGCGTCGGTGAGGAGCTCCCAGTCGGCGAGCTGGTGCTCGCTGCGGTCGATCGGCGCGTCGTCCGGCCACCCGCCGCGGTCATGCACGGATCGTTCCATGGAGCGATCGTAGCGGTCGTCGCTAGAGTGCTGCCACCGTGCGTCGCCGCTTCCAGCAGGTGGATGTGTTCACCTCCGTCGCCTATATGGGCAACCCGGTCGCGGTGGTGCTGGACGGCGAGGAGCTGGACGACGACCGGCTGTCCCGCTTCTCCAGCTGGACGAACCTGTCGGAGGCCACGTTTGTGCTGCCGCCGAGCACCGACGCCGCCGACTACCGGGTGCGGATCTTCTCGCTGCAGCGCGAGCTGCCGTTCGCCGGGTATCCGACCCTGGGCACGTGCCACGCGTGGCTGGAGGCCGGCGGTGTCCCGCGCGACGCCGAGCTGATCGTGCAGGAGTGCGCGGCC
>JBJMJD010000035.1:0-9600 GCA_045806525.1 Gaiellales bacterium
CATCCGGATATCCACGATCGCCACATCCGGCTTCGCAAACCCCACCCGCCGCACCAGATCCTCCGCATTATCAACCTGGCCAACTACCTCAAACCCCGCATCCACCAACAACCGCGCCACACCCTCCCGCAACAACACCGAATCATCCGCGACCACCACACGCAGGGCCCTCGGCAGCGCCGCGGGCGTGCTCTGGTCGGACGCGCTGCGCAGGCTGGTGTCATGGTCGAGGCCGGCGATCTCTGCCAGATAGACGCGCTGAGGCTCCTCGAAGTCCTTGAGCTGCTGCTCACCCATGTCGTGCAGGTAGATGCCGTCCAGCTCACGGCCCGCGAGCTGGTCGTGGGCGGTGTCGGACAGGAGCACCTGCCCGCCGCGACCGGCCGCGCAGATGCGGGCGGCGCGGTTCACATCAAGGCCGAAGTAGCGGCCCTCCGACCGCACCGGCGTGCCGCTGTGGATGCCCATGCGCACGCGCACCGTGCCCCCCTCCGGCCAGGGATGGTCGTGCAGCGCCAGCTGCGCCTCTGCCGCCGCCAGCAGCGCCGGCTCCGCGTGTGCAAAGGCGGCGAAGAAGGCATCGCCGTGCGTGTCCACGATCTCGCCGCCGTGCCGCTGGAAGCTGTCTCGCAGATGCGCCGAATGGTCGGCCAGGATCGACACGTAGTCGGCGCCCATCCTCCGCACGAGCCCGGTTGACCCCTCGACGTCGGTGAACAGCAGCGCGAGTGGATGCTCGCCGGCCGGGTTCATTGCAGGTATGTGAGTACGGCCAGGACGCGGCGGTGGTCTTCGGATGCCTGGGGCAGTCCCAGCTTCTGGAAGATGCTGGTGACGTGTTTTTCGACGGCGCGTTCGGTCACCACCATCCGCTCCGCGATGCCGGTATTGGAGCGCCCCTCGGCCATCAGCTCCAGCACCTCTCGCTCACGCGGCGTCAGCTCCGCCAGCGGATCATCGCGGCGGTGGCGACCCACCAGCTGGCTGACCACCGCCGGATCCAGCGCGCTGCCACCCTGCCCCACCCGCCGCACCGCCGCGGCGAACTCGTCGATATCCGACACGCGATCCTTCAACAGGTAGCCGACACCCTCACTCGACTCCGCCAACAGCTCCATCGCATACCCCGCCTCCACGTACTGGCTCAACACCAGCACCCCCACCTGCGGATACCGCTCACGGATCCGCTTCGCCGCACGCAACCCCTCATCCGTATGCGTCGGCGGCATCCGGATATCCACGATCGCCACATCCGGCTTCGCAAACCCCACCCGCCGCACCAGATCCTCCGCATTATCAACCTGGCCAACCACCTCAAACCCCGCATCCACCAACAACCGCGCCACACCCTCCCGCAACAACACCGAATCATCCGCGAGCACTACCCGCACGGGATCACCGCCGACACGCAGGTACCCGCGCCGTTGCTCTGCACGGCCAGCGTCCCGTCCAGGGCCTCGACTCGGTCGGCCAGTCCGCGCAGGCCGGTGCCGCCCAGCGGGTCAGCCCCGCCCACTCCGTCGTCGGAGACCTCGATCGTTGCCTTGCCGTCGGAGCGCATGATACGGACCGTAGCGTGTTTGGCGTTGGCGTACTTGGCAACGTTCGTGAGCGCCTCCGCCACGACGTAGTAGGCGGCTGCCTCGATCGGCGCGGGCAGTGGCTGATCGGGGAGGTCGGCCAGCTCCACCGGCAGCGGGGCGCGCGTCGCCAGCGCCTCCAGAGCCGGGCGCAGCCCCCGATCGGTGAGGATCGCGGGGTGGATGCCCCGGGCCAGCTCGCGCAGCTCCTCCAGCGCCTGGGACAGCTCCTCGCCGGCCGACTCAAGGATCTCGTCGGCCGCCGCCGGGTCGCGCTGTGCCAGCGACCGGGCCAGCCGGAGTGACAGGGACAGCGACACCAGCCGCTGCTGGGCGCCGTCGTGCAGGTTGCGCTCCAGCCGGCGACGGGCCTCGTCGCCGGCGTTGACGATACGGGCGCGGGATCCACGCAGCTCCTCCTCGGCCCGCTTGCGCCCGGTGATGTCCCGCACGAAGGCGGTGAACAACGGCAGGTCGTCGGTTTCGATGCGGGTCACCGCGAGCTCGATCGGAAACACCTCACCGCTCGCGCGCATGCCGGTCAGCTCCACCTGGGCGCCCACCAGGCGGCCGCCGCCGCCGTGGTCGAGGTGCTGTTGCAGGCCGCGGCGGTGCTCGTCGCGCAGCTGGGGCGGGATCAGCAGGTCGGCCATGTCCTTGCCGAGCACGTCCTGCGCCCGGTAGCCGAACGTGTGCTCCGCCGCCGGGTTGAACTCCAGGATCCGGTCTGCCGAGTCGATCGTGATGATGCAGTCGAGCGCCGACGAAAGCACCGCCGACTTGCGCGCCTCGCTCTCGGCCACCGCCGCCTCTGCCCGGCGCCGCTCGATCAGCTGGCCGACGCGATCCGCGACCGTCTCCAGCAGCTCCAGCATCTCGTCGTCGGGTCCGCGCACGTCGTCCGAGCACAGCTGCACGACGGCGTCCACCTCTCCGGCGGCGATGATCGGGAACGCGAACGACCCGCGCCGATGGCCGGCCTGTGGGTTCGCCATCACGACCGGGTCGTCGTCGAGGTCGACGTCCCAGCGGGACTCGGCCGTGCCACGCACGTAGGTGGCCAGGCCGGAGTCGCCGGCCGGCCGGCTGGACATGACCCGCCGGGTGAAATCGTCCGCGACCGCGGCGGCGTCCGACCACACCGCAACCGGCACCAGCGCCTCCTGCTCGGCCTTCCAGTACACGCACGCCCAGCAGTCGAAGGTGGTGCCCAGCGCCTCCACCATCGGCTCGGCCACGTCCTCCAACCGCTCCGCCCTGGCCACCGCCCGTGCCAGAGAGAGCTGGAACCCCAACCGCCGCTCGTTGCGCCGGCGGATGGTGACGTCCTCGCCGATGCTTGTCGCTCCGATGATGCGCCCGTCACGGTCGCGGATCACGGTGTTGTTCCAGGCGATGTCGAGGATCTCGCCGCCGCGGGTGCGGATCCAGTTCTCCTCGTAGGCGAGCACGTCGTCGTTTGCCATCCGTTCCAGGAACTGCACCTCGGTGCCGTTGAACACCTCCAGCCAGTCCCGACCCATCAGCTCCTCACGCGACCAGCCGGTCAGCTCGCACAGGAAGGGGTTGGCGTAGGTGATCATGCCGGCGGTGTCCAGGCTGACGGCGATCAGCCGGACGCCCTCCAGCAGGTCGCTCAGCCGTTGCTCGGACGCGGCCACCTCGCGCAGCTGGGAGCGCAGCTCACCTGCCAGCGTCTGGTTGCGCAGCGCCAGCGAGGCGGCGGCCGTGGCCGCGCCCAGCAGAGCCGGGTCATCGAGCAGCGACGCATCGTGCGTCATCTGCAGCACTCGGCGGTCACCCCGCTCGATGGTGGTCACCGCGCGACCCTCGCCGTCGTCGGGCCGCGCCACCAGATCGCCCTCGATGTCGACGTAGGTGTCATCTTCCGGCAGCCAGTAGACCAGCTCCAGCGTGGGATCGCCCAGCGCGCGGCGCAGCGCGGCCCGCAGCCGCTGCGGCTCGTCGCTGGCCTCGATCTCGGCGATCAGGCCGTGCACCGCGCCGGAGCGGCCGATCTGCGTGCGCAGCAGGCCGTAGAGGAACCCCTGGGGGATCGCCGCGAGAGCGAGGCTGAACAGGTAGAACGGGATGTCGCCGGTCTGCTCGACGAACCCGGAGTAGATCGCCACCGCCCCGATCACGAACATGCAAACCGCGCCGGTCAGGTACACCGGCGCCAGCACCTGGCGGGTCGCGGCCCCGGCCGTCCGCCAGCGGCGGGCCAGGATCACCAGCACCGCCAGGATCAGGCAGATGCCGACCAGCAGGGAGGCGGCGTCGGCGTCCTTGACCAGGTCGTGGTGGTGGTCGACGAGCAGCAGGTTGTGCGCGCTGTGGCGGTCGGCGCCGTCCAGCCGCGGCTCCGTGAACGGCAGCACCAGCAGGCTCAGCACCCACGTGTCCAGGTAGACGAGCAGCGCCACGATCCGCGCATCGAGCGTGCGCAGCCGGCCGCTGGGGTAGGCCAGGATGGTGTGGACGAGCAGCCCCAGCCAGAGGATGGCGAATACCTGTCCCACGGTGAACACCGCGTCCGTTGGCCAGTCCGTGAGCCCGTTGCAGAGCCACGACAGCGCGGTCGCGCACATCAGGGGGCCGATCAGGTTGGTGGGCCGCCTCAGCCAGGCCACCTGGCCGGCGATCATGAACGACCAGCCCACCAGCAGGCCCAGGATCAGGTACGCCGCGGTGTTGTGGTGGATGTGCGTCCTGCTCTCGCCGACCGCGATCAGGGCACTCAGCACCAGGCCGGCGACCAGCGCCGCGATCCGCAGGCGGCGCGACGTCATTCCAGGGCTTCGGCGAGCGTGCGCCCGCACAGCTCACCTTTGGGGACGAAGCCGCGCGCACCGCTCTCTGCGATCAGCGGCCCGAAGTCGCTGGCGTCGCGGCTCGAGGTGAGGACGATCGCGGGCGGGTCGGTGCCGCGGGCCAACACGCTGGCGACGGCGAATCCGTCCGTGTCCGGCAGCTGCACGTCCAGCAGCACCACCTCGGGGTGCAGCTCGCGCGCAGCGGTCAGCGCCGACGCGCCGTCCACCGCTTCGCCGACGATCGTATAGCCCTCCGACTGGAGCAGGGCCCGGGCCATTGCCCGGAAGCTGGGGTGATCGTCGACGATCAGGATCGATGGCGTCATCGTGATCATCGTGCCACAGCGCCGGCATGCGGACGATACGGTTTGCCACACCCCTTGCAGGGTGTTTGCCACGCTAAAAACGTTAGGGCGAGCCGGTGGTGCCGCTTGCGGTGGCGATGCCGATCAGCGGCTTCAGCTGCTTGAGCAGGGTCGTCAACTGCTTCTTGTCGGGTGCGGTCGGCTCCAGCACCAGCACGCGCTGCACGGCCCGGTAGGCGGTCTTGTAGTCCTGGACGGCCAGCGCGTCGCGGTAGATGGCGCGTTCGTAGGTTGAGTTGTCGGGCTGCAGCGCGATCGCCTTCTTCCACAGCGCGATCGCCTGCAGCACGGACTGCTGGGCCTGCTGCTGATAGGTCTGGGCCCGCTGCGTCAGGGGCTGCTGGGCGGTCGAGACCAGCGGGGCGCCGACGCTGGTGCCGAGCTTCTCACCGCCGGGTGGGAGCGGGCTGGTGGTGGTCCCGTACTGGCTGGCCAGTGACTGCCAATAGGCGGCGTTCTGGGCCTGCTTCTGGGCTTGCGTCTCGTACAGCGTGGCCACCTGCGTGATGGTGTTTGCGTCTTTGGGACGCAGGTTCGTGTACTGCGCGTAGGCGCCCAGCGCCAGGGTCGTCTGCCCGCTGGTCTGGTAGGCGTCGCCCAGCTGGCGCCAGGCGGTGGCGTCCTTGGGGTCGGAATGCACCTTGTTCAGCAGATCGCTGACGCTGGTGGTGCTGCCCCCGCTGGACTGGCCGAGCAGGTTGCCGAGGCTGATCCCGCCCGCGCCGGAGCCGACGCCCAGGAAGACGAAGCTGAGTGCGAATACCAGTCCAAGGAAGATGAAGACGGGCTTCTGGGTGCGTCGGATCTTTTCGAACAGCATGGGTGTGAGCGTTCCTGCGGCCGGAAATTAGCGGTCGAGCATCTTTGCGCGCACGCGTCGCGCCGGTTCGGTATCGGCAGCGCCACCGTCCCGGTTGAAGCGTATCTGGCCGTCCACGATCGTGAGCAGCACGCGATCCGGCGTGCCCCCGTACACGGCGGCCGTGATCGGGTCCTCCCAGGGCAGAAACGGCGTAGCCGACAGGTCGAGCACGGTCAGGTCGGCGCGCTTATGAGGCGTCAATGATCCGATCGAACCGGCCAGCCCGATCGCGCGGGCGCCGTCGATCGTCGCCATCCTCAGCACCCGCTCGGCGCTGAGCGCGTCGGGCCGGCGTGCTCGCGCACGGGCCACGAGGATCGCCGCGCGCATCTCGTCCCACATGTCGAAGGTGAGCGCCGAGGCGGGAGAGTCGGTGCCCAGCCCCACCACGAGGCCGGCGTCAAGCAGCTCCGGCACCGGCGCCGTCCCACAGCCCAGCATCGCGTTCGAGCGCGGGCAGTGCACGGCCGGCGCGCCCAGACCGGCCAGCAGCGAGATCGCGTCCGAATCGGCACGCACGAGGTGGATTGCGACCGTGTCTGGCCCCAGCACGCCGGCAAGGTCGGCCAGCGGCTGGGTGTCGCGCTCCGACTCGAGCAGGTGGGTGGCCACCGGGATGCCGCGCGCGCGCGCCAGGCCCACCAGCTGCTGGTAGTGCTCGATCGTGACCGTGTAGGGCGCATGCGGCGAGATGCCGGGTGTGATCAGGGGGTGGCGCGGCAGCGCGTCCAGCCGGCCGGCCATCAGCCCGGCCGGGTCGCCCTGATCACTGAACGCCTCGAGGTAGACGATCGCCCGCAGGCCCTGCGCGATCGCGGCCTCGGCGACGGTGTCGGCGTAGGAGCAGTCGGCGATGGTGGTGACGCCGCCGGCCAGGCAGGCGTGCACGCCGGCGTGCGACTGCGCCAGGTAGTCGTCGCGGACGAGGCCGCTCTTGCGCACGATCAGCTGTTCGATCCAGGGCGAGAACGGCAGGCCGTCACCCATCGCGCTCATCGAGCCGTACTCGAGGTGGGTGTGGGCGTTCACCAGGCCGGGCAGGATCACGGCGTCGGCGAAACGGCGGTCGGGCGAGAGCCGGTCGGACACCTCCGCGATGACGCCGTCCTCGATGCGCACCGCGCCGTCGCGCACGGGCGGCCCGTCCATGGGCAGCACCCAGTCGGCGCCGATGATCACGTCAGCGGCTCAGGATCGGGCTCGTCGGCGCCGCGGGCCCGCTCCACGCCCACCACGATGAAGTACGACAGCCCATACAGCACCAGCAGCGGGATGAACTCGACGATGAACGAGATCGGGTCGACGCCGGGGAGCAGCATCGCCAGCACGGCCAGCACCACGATCGAGATCCGCCAGTGGCGCCGCATCAGCGCTGAGCTCATGATCCGCAGGCGTGCCAGCACCAGCATCACGGCCGGCATCTCGAACACGATGCCCATCGCCAGCAGCGTCAGCAGCACGAACTGGATGTAGTCCTTCGCGCGCAGCTGGTAGTTGAAAGCCTGGGTGTTGTACCCGACCAGGAAGTCGATGGCCGGGGGTACCACCAGGTACCAGCCGAAGATCACGCCGCACACGAACAGGGCCGGGATCATCATCACCAGCGGCTTCAGGTGCTTGTGGTGCTGCTCGGCGAAGGCCGGGATCACGAACGCGTACAGCTGGTAGGTCGCGATCGGCATGGTCAGGAGCAGCGAGCTGTAGATTGCGATCGAGATCGACGTCAGGATCCCGTCCAGCGGGCTGGTGGCCAGAAACTTGTAGGGAAGTTCGGGGTGGCCGGGCGT
Source organism: Gaiellales bacterium (assembly GCA_045806525.1). Taxonomy (GTDB): domain Bacteria; phylum Actinomycetota; class Thermoleophilia; order Gaiellales; family JAICJC01; genus JAICYJ01. The sequence goes on from JBJMJD010000035.1 coordinate 7,411, forward strand.
GTTGGACGGCAGCGGGGCAGACAGGAAGTTCAGGATCGCGCCCGACTTGTAGAAGCAGACGGCGATCCCGACGGTTAGCACCGCAAGCACCACGATGATCCGCGAGCGCAACTCGTCGAGATGCTCGACGAGCGTCAGCTGCTCATCGGGCTTGACGCGCCTGGCGCGGGCCACTTGCTAGTCCTTGGTGTGGTGGACCGGGCCCTGCTCGGTGGTGGGAGCCGTGTAGGACGTCGTTGCGGGCGGCTCGAGCGAGGCGGCCGGCTGCGGCGGCGCCTCGTCCTTGTCGTCGTGGCCGCTGACAGAGTCCTTGAACTCCCGGATTCCCTTTCCCAGCGACCGGCCCACTTCGGGCAGCCGCTTGGGGCCGAGCACGACCAACGCGATGATGAGGACGATGATGAGCTGGATCGGAGATACGTCGGGCATGTACCCAGAGTACCACGCGGTCGGCGAGGGAATACGGTGTGGAAGCTACACTTGAACCACGGGAGCGGCACGTCCGAGCTCGTATTCGCACCGACGTTCACCTCCCTGAGAGGAATCCATGCCAGACCTGATCATCCGTAACCTGCACGCCTCGATCGATGGCGCCGAGATCCTGCGCGGCGTCGACCTCGAGCTCTCCAGGGGAGAGGTGCACGCGATCATGGGGCCGAACGGCTCCGGCAAGTCGACGCTGGCACACGTGCTGATGGGCCATCCCTCTTACGAGGTGACCGAGGGCGAGGTCGAGTTCATGGGCGAGCAGGTGCTGGAGCTGGAGCCGGACGAGCGCTCCCGCCTGGGTCTGTTCCTCGCCTTCCAGTACCCGTCGGCCGTCCCCGGCGTGACGGTTGCAAACTTCCTACGGATGGCCGTGAACGCGCACCGGCGCACCCCGGACGGCGAGGACAACCCGATCCGCATCCCCGAGTTCCGCAAGCTGCTGCAAGAGAACATGGAGCAGCTCAAGATCGATCGCACGATGACCAGCCGCTATCTCAACGACGGCTTCTCGGGCGGCGAAAAGAAGCGCATGGAGATGCTCCAGATGGCGGTGCTGCGGCCGCAGATCGCGATCCTGGACGAGACCGACTCGGGCCTGGACATCGACGCGCTGCGGATCGTGTCCGACGGCGTCAACAGCCTGGTCGGCCCCGAGATGGGCGCGCTCGTGATCACGCACTATTCGCGGCTTTTGAAGTACATCAAGCCTGACCACATCCATGTGCTTGTGGGCGGGCGCGTCGTTCGCTCGGGCGGCCCGGAGCTGGCCGACGAGCTGGAACGCGACGGCTATGCGCCATATGGCGTTGAGGAGGCGGCGGTCTGATGTCAGATACCGAACTGACGCGCGAGGAGAGCGAAGCGGTCGCCATCGGCGACTACAAGTACGGATTCCACGACGAGGTGACATCGGTCTTCGCCACCAGGCGGGGCCTGGACGAGGACGTCGTGCGCGAGATCTCGGCGCACAAGTCGGAGCCGGAGTGGATGCTCGACTTCCGGCTGAAGAGCCACAAGCACTTCCTGTCGCGTCCGATGCCGCAGTGGGGCGCCGATCTCAGCACGATCGACTTCGACAACATCTACTACTACCTGAAGCCGGTCGAGGAGCAGGCCAAGTCCTGGGACGACCTGCCGCCGGGCATGCGCGAGACGTGGGACAAACTGGGCATCCCCGAGGCCGAGAAGAAGTACCTGGCCGGCGTCGGCGCCCAGTACGAGTCGGAGGTCGTCTACCACAACCTGCAGGAGGACCTGGCCAAGCAGGGCGTGATCTTCCTGGACATGGACTCCGGGCTGCGCGAGCACGAGGAGCTGGTGCGGCAGTACTTCGGCACCATCATCCCCTACAACGACAACAAGTTCGCCGCGCTGAACTCGGCGGTGTGGTCGGGCGGGTCGTTCATCTACGTGCCGGCGGGCGTGAAGGTGGAGCTGCCGCTGCAGGCCTACTTCCGCATCAACGCCGAGAACATGGGCCAGTTCGAGCGGACGCTGATCATCGTCGACAAGGATGCCTACGTGCACTACGTCGAGGGCTGCACGGCGCCGATCTACTCGACCGACTCGCTGCACTCGGCCGTCGTCGAGATCGTCGTCAAGAAGGGCGGCCGCTGCCGTTATACGACGATCCAGAACTGGTCGAACAACGTCTACAACCTCGTCACCAAGCGCGCCGTCGCGCATGAGGGCGCGACGATG
>JBJMJD010000036.1:0-6488 GCA_045806525.1 Gaiellales bacterium
AGATCGCCCGCCACTTCGGGCTGCCGTGGCGGTCCGGCGGCGGCTTCACGTCCAGCCAGACCGTCGACGCGCAGTCGGCCTACGAGGCCTGCATGACCATGATCCCGACCTTCCTGGCCGGCACCAACTGGGTCATGCACTCGGCCGGCTGGCTGGAGTCGGGCCTGGTCTCGTGCTACGAGAAGTTCATCGTCGACATCGAGCTGCTGCGGATGCTGAAAGTCGAGTTCACCCCGCTCGAGGTGGACGAGGCATCGCTCGCATTTGGGGCGCATGAGGAAGTGGGCCCGGGCGGACACTTCCTTGGCGCGGCGCACACGCTCGAGCGGTTCCGCGATTGCTTCTACCGGCCGCTGCTGTCGTCGACGGAGAACTTCGAGCGCTGGAAGCGGCTGGGCGAGCGGGATGCGACCGCGCGGGCCGGCGAGATCTGGCGCGAGCGGCTGGAGCAGTACGAGCCGCCCGCGATCGACCCGGAGCTCCGCCAGGAGCTGGCCGACTACGTCACCCGGCGCCGGAAAGAGCTGGGCGACTGAGGCAGAATCCCGGGACATGACGCTCTCGATCGACACCGCCGACGTCCCGTCGTTCGACATCTCGGACCCGTTCTTCTCGGCCTCGTCGGCGGCCGTGGCGGCGGCGCGGGAACAGAGCTGGTGGGCGCGCACCAACTTCGGCCTGGCCGTGCTCCGCTACGACGAGGTGAGCGCGCTCCTGAAGGACCGGCGGCTGCGGCAGGGCAGCTTTGCCTGGCCGGCCCAGAACGGCATCGAGCAGGGGCTGCTGTCGGAGTGGTGGGCCGAGATCATGCTCAGCAAGGAGGGCGACGACCACCGGCGGCTGCGAAAGCTGGCCAACCCGGCGTTCTCGCGGGCGCTGATCGAGCGGATGGGCCCCGAGTTCCGGGCGCTGGCCGACGAGCTGATCGACGCCTACACGGCCGATGGCAGCTGCGAGTTCGTCTCGCAGTTCGCGGAGCCCTACGCGGCCCGCGTGCTGTGCAAGCTGATCGGCATGGACGAGGCGCGATGGCATGACCTGTCGCGATGGTCGACGGATCTGGGCCTCTCGTTCGGCGTCACGATCCGCGAGCACCAGGGGCGGATCGAGGATGCGCTGCAGAACCTGTACGCGGTGTCGGAGGAGCTGATCGCCGACCGCCGAGTGCGGCCGCGCGACGACGTGGTCTCGAGCCTGGTGGAGGCGCACGACGCCGAGGAGGGGTCGCTGTCAGACATCGAGCTGCTGGCGATGGTGTCGCTGATCGTGTTCGGCGGGATGGACACGACCAAGAACCAGCTGGGCCTGGCGATGCAGCTGTTCGTCGAGCACCCCGACCAGTGCGCGCTTTTGGCCGAGCGGCCGGAGCTTGCGGCGAACGCGGTCGAGGAGCTGATCCGCTGGAATCCGACGGTGATGTGGGCGACCCGGCGCACGACGGAGGACATGGAGTTCGGCGGGCTGGCGCTGCCCGAGGGCACGACGCTGCACCTGCTGTCATACCCCGCCAACACCGATCCGCTGGCGGTGGGCGCGGGCGGGCGCTTCGACATCACGGCCGAGCGGCCGCCGCACTTCGGGTTCGGCGGCGGCGCACACCACTGCATCGGGCACTGGCTGGCGCGGATCGACATGCGCGAGGCGCTCCCGCTGATCGCGCGGCGGATGCCGAACCCGCGGTACACGGCTGAGCCGGTGGTGCGGCCGGTGAGCGGGCTGACGGGGCCGGTGGAGCTGCCGATCGCGTTCGACTGGGAGGCCGTGGGATGAGGGTGGTGGTGGACGAGCAGACCTGCCAGCACCACGGGCAGTGCATGATCGAGTGCCGGGACGTGTTCCAGCTGGTGTCGCCGCAGGAGCTGCGCTACCACGCGGACGTGGACGAGTCGCTGCGCGACGACGCGGAGGCGGCCGCGGATGCGTGCCCGACCATGTCGATCACGATCGAAGACTAAATGGTCGATCAGCCTAGGTCTGCACGTGCAGGCCGAGCGCCTCGCGCATTGCGGCCGTGTGCGACGGCGTGCTGCCGCAGCACGAGCCGATCACGTCGACGCCCAGCTCCTGCATGCGAACGGCGTAGTCGGCCATCACCTCGGGCGTGCCGCCGTAGCGGAACTCGTCGCCGACCAGCTGCGGCAGTCCGGCATTGCTCTGGGCGAGCAGCAGCACGCCGTCCGGACGCTCGGCCGACATGGTCACCATCACGGCCTCGATCTCGTCGGGGCCGCTGCCGCAGTTGCCGCCGATCAGCTCGACGCCGAGCGCGGATATCTCGGCCAGCGCCTGGGACGGGCTGACGCCCATCATCGTGTGGCCCTTCAGGTCGAAGGTCATGGTCACGGCCACGGGCAGGGCGGGGGCGGCGCGGCGCGCGCCCTCGACGCCGGCGCGCACCTCGCCCAGGTCGCTGAACGTCTCGAACAGCAGGATGTGCGCGCCCCCGGCGGCCAGCCCGCCGGCCTGCTCGGCGAACAGGGCGACGGCCTCGTCGTGGCTGAGCAGACCCAGCGGCTCCATCAGCTCGCCGGTGGGGCCGATGCTGCCCAGCACCAGCGCGTCGCCGGCATCGGCCACGTCGCGGGCGATGCGAGCCCCGGCCTCGTTCAGCTCGTGCACGCGATCCTCGTGGCCGTGCAGGGCCAGGCGCGGGCGGGTGCCGCCGAAGGTGTTGGTGGTAAGCAGCCGCGCTCCGGCGTCGGCGTAGGCGGTGTGGATCACGCGCATGGCGTCGCTGCGCTCGACGTTCCAGATCTCGGGCGAGGAGCCCGGCATCAGTCCGGCAGCCTGCAGCATGGTGCCGATGGCGCCGTCGCTGAGCGCCGGCCGTGTGTCCCCGAGCAGTGTCGCGATCTGTCCCATCACACCTCCAGCAGCGATTCCAGGCGCGCCGCGTCGTAGTCGTTGTCGAGCTGCTCCGACAGCGCGGCGACCAGCTCGTCGGGCGTTCCATCCGCCGGCTCCCATTCCCCGTGGTGCCACTGCTCCAGGTAGGCGTCGGAGCCGGCCATGCCCTGGCGCATCGCGGCCTCGTCGATGGCCTCCTGGAAGCGGCCGGGCAGCGCCGCCTTGGACGTGGCCGCACCGTCGCGGGCGGTCACCATCGAGGGGATCTCGCGCCAGTACGTGATTCGGCACTCCGCCATCATCGGATCCTAGTGGCCGTCTAGCATGGAGGCGTGAGCACGTTCTCGCGGGATCTGATCGGCCGGTCGGGGTACGCGAACGAGGGGTTCGCCGACCACTACGACGCCGCCCGCCCCAGCCCTCCTCAGGTGGTGCTCGACGTGCTCGCCCGCTGCGCGGGCGGACGGCCACAGCTCGTGGTCGACCTCGGCAGCGGCACGGGGCTCTCGAGCCGCGCCTGGGCGGCCCGTGCCGACGGTGTGGTCGGCGTGGAGGCGAACCCGGCGATGCTGGCCCGGGCGCGGACGACGATGACCGACGCCAACGTCACGTTCGTGGAGGCCTACGCCGACGCGACCGGCCTCGCGACCGGATCGGCCGACATCGTCACCTGCGCACAGTCGTTTCACTGGATGGACCCGGCCGCGGTGCTGCCGGAGGTGGCGCGGGTGCTCCGGCCCGGCGGCGTGTTCGGCGCATACGACTACGACGTCGTCCCGGTGATCGAGCCGCAGGTGGACGCGGCCTTCGCCGCGGTGATCGACGTGCGCTGGGCTGCCCGGGATCGCCTTGGCATCCACGCCGGCGCGTCGCAGTGGCCGAAGCGCGAGCATGTCGCGCGGCTGCGTGAGAGCGGGCTGTTCGCATTCGCGCGCGAGGTGCAATGCCACGCAGAGACGACGGCCGACGCCGAGGCGGTGATCGACCTCGCGCACTCGCTGGGAGGCCCCACCGCCATCTTCGAAGGCCGCGCGCCGGAGTTGGAGGAGACGATGGACGCGCTCACTCGGATCGCCCGGGAACGGCTCCCCGAGCCGCGGCCGATGCTGATCGGCTACACGATCCGGCTCGGCATCACGCCCGGCTGACGTCACGCCGGCGTGACCGATCCGTTGCGCACGAAATGCCCCGCTTCCCAACGTGGAGGCACGTGGAGCGCCACGCCCCGATCGCCGCCACGTCACGCCGCCGGTGACAGCCACCGGCGTACCTCTCACAGACCGGTCACGACCGCCACGGCGACTCCCTACCTCTGCAACGGCCGCCGTTTCGGGCTCAGAGCCCGCCCCGGCCGACCGGAACGTTGCGAGATCGTGACAGGACCGTGGTGGTCAGCCGGACGGCGTTTCGGCCATCAGCGGCCGCTCGCGCAGGTAGGGCAGCGGGCGCTCCGGATCGGGCGAGTCGATCTCGCGAGCCAGGCGGTGGCCGTCGAAGATCGCGTCGGCGATCAGGCGCGGCGCGACGCAGTCGCCGATCCGGTAGACCGCCTCGATCCCGGCCGCCTCGAGCGCGGCCCGATCGCCGGACAGCTCGCGGTAGAGGGCCTCGTCCGAGAGCCGCTGAGTGACCAGCACGACGCCGTCCACCGCAAGCCGCGACGTCGCCTGGAACTCACCCACCAGATCGATCCCGCCCTCGTCGATCCGGTCGACCACAACCGCCCGGTGCACCGGCACCCGCAGGGCGTTCAGCCGTTCCCGCACCGGCCGGCCCTCGAGCGTCTGATCGCAGTAGGGTGCAACCGCTTCGTGGCTGGTCACGAACTCGACCTCGTACCCGTCGGCCCGCAGCTGCTCGGCCAGCGCCGAGCCGACGTAGTAGCCCTCGTAGTCCACGACCGCCACCCGGCTGCCGGGCGGTCGCTTGCCCTCGACCATCACCTGCTCTGGCGCCAGAACGTGCGGCAGCGTGGCATCCGCGCCCGGGATCGGCAGCCGCGTGATGCCGCTGATGCCGTCTCCGGCCCAGTGCGAACCGGTTGCCACCACCACGATCTGGGCGCCGTAGTCGAGCACGTCCGCCGCCGACACCCGGGTCGCGAGTCCCAGCGAGACGTTGTGCAGGCGGTCGATCTGCGCGCGGCGGTAGTCGACGACGTGGCCCCACGTGCCGAGCCCCGGCATGCGCGTGATCCAGCTCATGCAGCCGCCGATGTCGTCGGCCCCGTCCACCAGGTGCACCAGCTCCATGCCGCGCTTGCCGAGCACCGTGGCGCACTCCATGCCGGCCGGCCCGGCACCCACCACCAACACCGCCCGGTCCGCGTTCGTGGCACGATCGAACCGCTCCGGATGCCACCCGCGCCGGTGCTCCTCGCCCGCGGTGGCATTCTGGGTGCAGCCCAGGTGCCGGCCCCAGATCGACCGCGAATAGCAGGCGTTGCATCCGATGCACTCGCGGATCTCGTCGTAGCGGCCCTGCTCGATCTTCTCCGGCAGGAACGGATCCGAGATCGACGGCCGCGCAGCGCCGATCAGGTCGACGGTGCCGCCCCGCACCAGGTTCGCCATCCGGTCGGGGTCGGTGAACCTGCCCACCACCACGATCGGCTTTTCGGTCGCCTCGCGGGCGCGGCCGGACCAGGTCATCTGGTAGCCCTGGTCGAAGAACCGCGACGGGCCCGAGTCGAGCCGTCCCGGCCCCCACATCGCGCCGATCACCACGTCCCACAGGTCGACCATCGTATCGGCCGCGCGGATGAACTCGAGCCCCTCTTCGATCGGCACCCCGGACAGCTCCAGCGTGTCGGCGGCGATCCGCACGGCAATCGCGACATCGTCGCCGACCGCCTCCTTGACCAGCTCGATCGCCTCCAGCCAGAACCGCGCGCGGTTCCCGAAGCTGCCGCCGTACGCGTCGCTGCGCCGGTTGTACACGGGGGACAGGAACTGCGTGGGCAGGTAGGTGTGCGACCCGTACACGTAGATGATGTCGAACCCGGCGCCGCGCGCGCGCTTCGCCGCCGCCACCCACTCCCCCTGGGCTCGCCGGATGTCGGCCAGCTCCATCGTCTTTGGCACCACCACGCTGTCCAGGTCGCTGCTGATCTGCGACGGCGCCAGCTGCGGCAGCCGCGACTCGCGGCCCTCGGCGTAGACGCCGCCGTGCCACAGCTCGACACCGGCCAGCGCGCCATGCTCGTGCGCGCGTTCGGTCATCATCTGAAGCGCCCGCATGTCCTCGTCATCCCACAGCCGGGCCGACACGAAGGGTGTCTCGTCAGACTCGGGGCTGATCGAGCAGTACTCGGTGCAGACCGCGGCCCAGCCGCCCTCCGCCTTCATCGCCCGGTGGTGCGCCTGCGAGTACGGCTTCCCGATCCCGAACCCGGTGCAGTGCGGCACCTGGTAGAAGCGGTTTCGGAGCGTTCGCGGGCCGATGCGAACCGGCTCGAACAGGATGTCGTGGCGCGGCTCGCGCGCCATCAGTACGGCTCGGCCTCGATCTCGGCGCGCCGCCGCGCCATGTAGTCGCGGAGCTCCTCGTCGACCGCGGGGTCGATCCCCGGGTCCTCGTAGGAGGCGAGGAGCCGCTTCCACTCTGCGGTCGCGAGCGTCTCCGCCGTCGGCGATCCCTGC
>JBJMJD010000037.1:0-3679 GCA_045806525.1 Gaiellales bacterium
ACGGTGGCGTCGAGCAGCACGTTGGAGGGCTTGACGTCGCGGTGGACCAGTCCGGCCGCGTGGGCCTCGTCCAGGGCGCTGGCCAGCTGCTCCAGGACGGCGACCGCGCGGACCGGGGAGAATGGACTCTCTCGAGCGATCTGTTCCGCGAGATCGCCCCCGTCCACATAGCGCATCTCAATGTAGAGCCGCCGATTGATACTGCCGTAGCGGTGGATCGGGATGATGTGTGGGCCGCGTAGCCGAGCTACGCTGTAGGCCTCTCGGCGGAACCGTTGCTCGAACTCTGTGTCGTCAGCGAGGTGCTGTTGAACGGCACCCATCCTGAGGATGGAGCGGTGGTGGAGCGGCGTTCGTGGCGATGATGGTCACAGGGGCTGCCTGCGGGTGGCCTCTTGTTCGTGTGCGACGACAGCCTGATCACGTTCTGGAAAGCGCAACGGCCCTCCCTTTTCCCTGGCCGGGGGGAGGGCCGGTGCTTGGTGCTCTGGAGGCACCCGTGGTCATGGTAGGTATCGATGTCGTCGAGGTGGAACGGCGTCTTCGGGCTGGTGAGCTGTGCTGTCCGTGCGGCGGCGGGCTGGCGCCGTGGGGACACGCCCGCCTGCGGTCGGTCCGCGGTGTCGGCGGTCTGCGCCCGCGCCGCGGCCGGTGTGACACCTGCTTGGTGACGCACGTGCTGCTGGCGGTGTCGTGCGTGCTGCGCCGGGCCGACGGCGCCGATGTGATCGGTGCGGCGCTGCGCGTGAAGGCTGTTGGTGTCGGGCATCGGCCGATCGCCGCTGTGCTGGGTCGGCCGGTCTCGACGGTGCGTGGCTGGCTGCGTGCGTTCGCCGGCAACGCCGAGACGGTCCGTGGACTGTTGACCGCGCTGCTGGTGCAGCTCGACCCGTTGACGGCCCCGTTGCCGGTCCATCCGGGTGCGGTGGCCGACGCGGTCGAGGTGGTCGGGGCGTGTGCTGCGGCGGCACGGCGCCGGCTGGGCGTGATCGGCGCGGTGTCGCCGTGGCAGCTCGCGTCGGCGGTCACCGGCGGTTGTCTGCTGGCGCCGAGGCTGTCGGCGGTGTCGATCAACACGAGCCGGCCCTTGGGCAGCGGCGTTTGATCAACGACCCTCGCGACTCGTATGCCGTTTTCACGAGGAGCGAAGGAGTTGCGTGGTGGCGTTCAGCCATGACGAAGAACGGGTGCGGGCCGAACGGGCCCGCGCTATCGGGTTGTTCCGGTACTCGCTGATCTGCGAGCCGGCCGATGCCAGGTTGTCGACCCGGCAGCGGGGTCGGCTGGTGCGGGCGATCGCCGCGCGGGAACATGAGGGCCCGTTCGGGCAGCCGGTGCGGGTCTCGCGGGCCACGCTGGACCGGTGGCTGCGGGACTGGCGCCGCGGCGGGTTCGACGCCCTGGTGCCGACGCCGCCGAAGGTGTCGCCACGCACCCCGGCCGACGTGCTCGACCTGGCGGTGGCGTTGAAGCGTGAGGTGCCGGAGCGGACCGCGGTGCAGGTCGCGGCGATCCTGCGCGCCCACTCCGGGTGGTCACCGGACGAGCGGACCCTGCAACGGCACTTCGTGCGCCTGGAGCTGGCGACGCGGCCGGGCGGGCTGGCGCCGCAGGCGTTCGGCCGGTTCGAGGCCGACGCGCCGAACCAGCGCTGGACCGGCGACGCGCTGCACGGCCCCACCATCCGCGGGCGCAAGGCGATCCTGTTCGCGTTCATCGATGACCACAGCCGCCTGCTGACCGGGTATCGGTGGGCCCGCCGCGAGGACACCGTGCGGCTGGAAGGCGCGCTGCGCAACGGCCTCGCTGCCCGCGGGATCCCCGACTCCCTGTATTTGGACAACGGCAGCGCGATGATCGACAAGCAGTTGCAGCGGGCCTGCGCCGTGCTCGGCATCCGCCTCGTCCACTCGCGGCCCGGCCGGCCGGCCGGTCGGGGGAAGATCGAAAAATTCTTCCGCACCGTGCGCGACCAGTTCCTCGTCGAGATCGGCTCGGGCCGCGAACTGGACGACATGACCCACCTCAACACCCTGTTCACCGCGTGGGTCGAAACGGTCTATCACCGCCGCGAGCACTCCGAGACCAAGAAGGCGCCGATCGAGCGCTGGTCGGTGATCAACCCGAGGCTGCCGTCGACAGCGCAGCTGCGCGAGGCGTTCCTCTGGTCGGAGTGGCGGACCGTGACGAAGACGAGCACGGTCGGGCTGCACGGCAATAAGTACGAGGTCGACGCCGTGCTGGTCGGCCGCAAGATCGAGCTCGTCTTCGACCCGTTCGACCTGACCCGCATCGAGGTCCGCTGGCGCGGCCGCTCGATGGGCTACGCGGTCCCGCACGTCATCGGCCGGCACGTGCACGCCAAAGCCCGCCCCGACGACACCACGGCACCAGAGCCGGTGCGGACCGGGATCGACTACCTGCACCTGGTCGAGCAGCAACACACCGCCGAACTGGCCGAACGGGTCCAGTACGCCCAACTGCATGACGAGCAACCACTGGCCGAGCCGGTGCCCGACGGGCACGTTGCCGGCCAACTCCCGCTACCTGGCACCGGACCCGACGGCGCGGTCACAGACGACAGCGTCGGCGACGGCGAGTCCGGCGAGGTGTCGGCATGATCGAGAAGCTGAAGTCGCACTACGGGTTCACGACCACACCGTTCGGCAAGGCGTTGGCGCCGCAGATGCTGCACCGCCACGGCGCGCACGCCGAAGCGGTCGCCCGCATCGACTGGTGCATCAGCGAACGCGGCCTCGGGGTTGTCACCGGTGAGGTCGGCGCCGGCAAGACCGTGGCGATCCGGGCCGCACTCGCCGGGCTGGACACCTCACGGCACACGGTGATCTACCTCGGCAACCCGGCCGTCGGCGGCCGTGGCCTCTACGGCTGCATCGTCACCGCCCTCGGCGGCATCCCGCGCTTCCACAAGGCATCGCTGATCCCGCAGACGATGGACCTGCTCGCCGCCGAGGAACACGAACGTGGCCGTCACACCACGGTCGTCCTGGACGAGGCCCATCTGCTCGACGCGAACCAGCTCGAGGAGCTCCGGCTCCTGACGAACGGCGAACTCGACAGCCACTCGCCGTTCGCCTGCCTGCTCGTCGGCCAGCCCACCTTGCGGCGGCGGATCAAGCTCGGCACCTTCGCCGCGCTCGACCAGCGGATCACGCTGCGCTACGCGATGAACGGCATGACCGACAAAGAGACTGCCGGCTACATCGCTCATCACCTGAAACTCGCGGGCCGGTGCGACACGCTGTTCAGCGACGACGCCGTCGCGCTGATCCACCAGGTCTCCCGCGGCCTGCCAAGGGCGGTGAACAACCTGGCCATCCAAGCCCTTGTCGCGGCCTACGCCGGCAAGAAGGCGATCGTCGACGAGTCCTCCGCCCGCGCCGCCGTCACCGAGGTCACGGCAGAATGAGGACCAGCCCGACAACCTGACGAGCAAGACGACAGCGCGATCACGAAGCCCCGCCGGCTACGCCGGCGGGGCTTCTTCATACCTCGACTACGCCATCACAACGAACGACGCCGTCATCCTCATGCCGAGCGTCGCTCAACACCGGGAAAGGGCAGCTCGACCTGGCGCTGCATGGCGGCCGCAGCATCGGCGGGGTCGCCGCTCGCATCGCGCAACGTCTCTTGGCGTTTACCGCCGCGATCTGGCACA
>JBJMJD010000038.1:0-8453 GCA_045806525.1 Gaiellales bacterium
GCATCGACGTGAAGGACAAGTCCTGCATCGACGTCTGCCCTGTGGACTGCATCCACGAGGCGGGCCGGATGCTGGTGATCGACCCCGAGGAGTGCATCGACTGCGGCGCCTGCGAGCCGGAGTGCCCGGTCGAGGCGATCTTCCCCGAGGACGCGCTGCCCGACAAGTGGGAGCCGTTCGTGAAGATCAACTACGCCTACCCCGACGGCGACACGATCAACGGTCTGGTGGACAGCTACGCCACCGAGCACGACGTCCAGAACACGCCGCCGGCGGCCTAGCGCCATCAGCCGACGAGGCTGGCTGCCAGCCCGACCAGGGCGCACGCCACAACCGTGGTGACGACGCCGACGCGGAACCGCCAGACGCCGATGAAGGCGGCGGCGGCCAGCGGGATCACGAGCCAGTCGGGGTCGCCACCGGGGAAGGCCGCGTGGCGGGCGACGAACACGGCGAGCGCGGCGATCACCCCGACCACGGCGATGGTGACGCCCTGCAGCGAGTTGGCGAACGAGCCGGTGTGGCGGATGCGGTCGATCACGGGCGCACCGCTGATGATGAACACGAACGAGGGCAGGAACGTGCAGAGCGTGACGATGGTCGCGCCCAAGAGCCCCCACGCGAGCCCACCCTCGACGTTGTAGGCGGCCACGAAGCCCACGAACGTGTTGACCATGATCAGCGGACCGGGAGTCGATTCGCCGAGCGCGAGCCCCGCCACCATGTCCTTCGAGGTCAGCCAGCCGTAGTGGTTGACGGCGGCGCTGGCGACGAACGGCAGCACCGCGTAGGCGCCGCCGAAGGTGATCAGGGCGGCGAGCGTGAAGAAGCCGGCCAGCTGCGCGACGAAGCCCCCGGCCAGCAGCAGGACGGCGACCGGGATCAGCCAGATCGCGAGCGAGAGCAGGAAGCGGCGGCGCAGGCCCGAGTCGAGCGGCGCCGCCTGCTCCACCGGCTCGCCGCCTGCGGGCACGTGCGGGTCGCCGCCGGCGGCCAGGGGGTGGCCCCGACGGCCGACGACGTACCCGGTGAGCGCCGCGGCGGCGATCACGACCGGAAAGGGCACGCCCGCCACGATCAGCACGAACGCGGCCGCCGCCAGCACCACGCCGGCGGCATCGTGGATCACGCGCCCGCCGATGCGGATCAGCGCCGCCGCGACCAGCGCGATCACGGCCGCGCCCAGGCCGCGGACGACCCCGGCGATGGCGGTGACCTCGCCGTACTCGACGTAGATGGCGCTCATCCCGCACAGCAGCACGAACGAGGGTGCCACGAACAGGCCGCCGGCGGTGATCGCCCCGCGCACGCCGTACATGGAGTAGCCGATGTAGGAGGCCAGCTGCTGCGCCTCAGGGCCAGGCAGTGCCATGCAGAAGTTGAGTGCGTGCAGGAAGCGGCGCTCGGAGATCCAGCGGCGGCGTTCGACCAGCTCGTCGTGCATGATCGCGATCTGCCCGGCCGGGCCACCGAAGCTGATGCAGCCGAGCTTCAGCCAGAAGCGGAAGGCGTCGGACTCGGAGGGGCGTGGGCTCGCTGCCATCGCGCGAGATGATAGAGAGCCCAGGTCGGACAGGGCCGCCCAGCGCATATGCTTGCGCATCAACCAGATGGAGGTAGGAATGGACGAGATCGTTCCCGACGCCGAGGCCTGGGCGATCGCCCACGACTTCACCCCGACGGAGTCGGAGCCAAACGGCGCGACGCCGCTCCTGCGCGAGGGCATGATGGGGATCGCGGCGACCAGCTATGCGGGGTACGTGCTCGGCCGCGACGCGACGCTGTACGAGTTCTCGGTGGGATCGCCGACGGTGTCCGACGCATTCGGGGGCGGTGGCGTCGACGGCAGCTGGTTCACGCTGTTTCTGCTGCCGATCTACGACCCGGGATTCCGGCGGCTGACGGTGCACCCCAAGAAGCAGTCCGATCGTGACTGGTGGAACCGGCTGCTCGGCCGCGATGACGTGCGTGAGACCGGGGACGTCGACTTCGACGAGCACCACCAGGTGATCGCATCGTCCGACGTCGACAACGACCGCTTCGCCGAGCTGGTCGGCAGCGACCTGATCAGCCTGATGAATGCAAACACGGACCTGCTGGTCGAGGTGGAGCGGAGCGATCAGGGCGGCGCCGCGCTGCTGGTGGCGCTGCCGGGGATCGGCATCGGCGATGAGGGACTCGACCGGCTGCTGGCCGCCACTGAGCACGTGGTCGGTCTGTTCTAGGGCGATGCTACGGATCGCCATACCGGTGGCTGCGGTGATGCTGGCGCTGCTGACCGGCGTGGGCGCGAAGGCGCCCGGCCGCCCGTTTCCGGTCTACCCGCGGCCCGGAGGGCCGCCGCGAGCGGCGGCGGCGATGGTCAACGCGACCTCAAAAAGGGCACCGCGACACGCATCGGCCTCGGCCGAACACAGCCTGCGGTCGGAGGTCGACCTGATCCCGTCAACCGGGTGACGCGGCCGTAACGCAGGTCGAGCCTGCTCAGCGGTGGGGTTCGCCGGCTCGTGGGAGCCACACGAAGGCCACCACCGAGCCGGCGATGCAGAGCCCGATGCTGGCCAGGATGCCGGCCCGGAAGGCCGTGATCGTGGCGTCGCGCTGGTCGGGCGTGAGGTGCTTCGCGAAGGGGTCGATGTTGTGGTGTGTTGCTGTGGCAGCAAACACCAGCGTGATCACCACCCCAAGCAGCGGCGTTGCGATCAGCCCGCCCAGCCGCGACACCGTCGTGTTCACCCCCGCCGCGATGCCGGCGAACTGGTCGGGCGCTGCCTTCAGCGCCGTGGCCGTGATCGGCGCCACCAGCATGGCCAGCCCCAGCGCCAGCACGAGCACACCCGGCAGCGGTCGCAGCGGGTTCGTCGACGTGACGAACATCAGCAGCACGTAGCCGACCGACATCACCAGCGGCGCGGCCGTCAGGTAGCGCCGCGGCCCGTCCCGGTCGGCCAGCCGCCCGAAGCGGGCCGCGAGCACGAACATGACCAGGCTGATCGGCACGAACACCAGCGACGCGCGTGACGGCGAGTAGCCGGCCGCGCCCGACTGCAGATACAGCGCCAGATAGAAGCTCGACCCGCCCAGCGCCGCGTACACGAGCAGCGTGTAGACGTTCGCCGCCACGAACACCCGCGCACGCAGCAGCTCCAGCGGCAGGATCGGATTCGATCCGCGCCGCTCGCTGACCACGAACAGCGCCAGCCCGGCCAGCGACAGCCCGAACGACCACAGCACCGACGCGAATCCGACCTGAGCCCCCTCGATCAGCCCGTAGGTGAGCGCACCGAAGGTGAGCGCGATCGCCACCGCCCCGACCGGCTGCAGCGGCCGCGGCTGCGTCGGCAGCGCCTCACGGTCCCGCCCGTACCAGGCGGCGGTGATGGCCACCAGCGCCGCTGGGAGGTTGATCAGAAAGATCCACCGCCACGACGCGTACTGCACGAGCAGGCCACCGGCGGGCGGGCCGATCATCGAGCTGATTCCGCTCCAGGCCGTCCACTGCCCGACCGCACGGCCGCTGTCCGCGCCGTACGTGGCTCGCAGCAGCGCCAGGCTGTTGGTGGTCAGCATCGCCCCCGCCACTCCCTGCAGCACCCTCGCGGTGATCAGCATCGCCGTGTTGGGCGCGATCGCCGCAAGCAGCGACGCCGCGGCGAACCCCGCCACGCCCGACACGAACAGCCGCCAGCGCCCGTAGCGGTCGCCGAGCGAGCCGGCCACGATGTACAGCGACGCGACCGCCAGTGAATACGACAGCGCGATCCACTGCTGGGCGCCGAGGCCGGCGGACAGGTCGCGGCCGATCGTTGGCAGCGCGATGTTGACGACCGACGCATCCACGAACGCCATCGAGGACCCCAGGATGGTCGCGATCAGGATCATCCGCCGGCGGCGAATGGCGTCGTCGGTCAGCACCGGAGCTTGCGGGATGGGTGTGCTAGCTGTCACGATGTGGTCATGAGCGTCGCCTTCGAGGTAGTCGAGGCACCCTATCCGTACGTCTGTGCCGTGTACACGTGCCGCTGCGGCGCCGCCACCACGCAGCACGGCGAGCAGGCGGCGATCGTACCCGCCGGCTGGCGGCTCGAGGGCCTGGCCGGCGAGGAGACGCACGTCGCCTGTCCGCGCTGCGCCGAACCGGCGCGCGCGATGCACGCCCGAGCCTGAGCGAGCGACGTGCGCGACGCAGTCCTGTTCGACGTGCACGGCAACCTGGCGGCGCTCGACGCCGTGCTTGCCGAGGCGCGGGCCGAGGGCGTTGACCGGCTGCTGTTCGGCGGCGACCTGGCGCTGTTCGGCCCCGAGCCGGCCGCCTGCGCCGACCGCTTGCAGGGGCTGGGCGACCAGCTTGTTGCGATCAAGGGCAACACCGACCGCTACGTGATCGACCGCCAGGACGAGGTGACCCACTGGGCGGATGCGCTGGGAGAGGACCGCCTGGCTTGGCTGGACGCCCTGCCCGCCCAGGTCGCCCTACCCCAGCACGACGCGCTGCTGGTGCATGCGACGCCCCGCGGCGACGAGGAAATGCTGATGCCGGAATCGCCCGCGTCCGAGGCGGCCGCGATGCTGGCCGGCGTCGACCAGCACACCCTGCTCTGCGGCCACGTGCATATCCAGTACCGCCGGCAGATCGCGGGCCACGAGGTGATCAACCCGGGATCGATCGGCATGCCCCTGGACGGCGATCCCCGCGCGGCCTGGGCGATCATCAGCGACGGCCGGGTCACGCTGCGCCGCACCCCCTACGATGTGGAGGCGGTCGCCCACCGCGTCCAGCGCGAGGACGGCCCGTTCGCCGACATGGTGGCACGCCGACTGCGCACCGCCCGCCGCGAGTGACGGCTCAGGCCGCGATCAGCAGTAGTAGTAGATGCTGACCAGCGAGACGACGATCGTACCCCTGCCCGTGGAGTGCACGAAGACATGCACCGTCGTCCCCGAGTGCGACACCGTCACCGAGCGATCGCCGCCGGCATTCACGTAGGTCTTGAAGCTCGGACCGCACTTGCTCGGCATCATGAAGTCGTATCTGACCGACGCGCTGCCGTTGTCGCTCGAGCAGCTCAGGGTGGCCGTCCCCAGCAGCTTCGACCGGCTCACCGAACAGTCTCCCGACACCGACTTCGCCGCGTACTTCGCGCCGATGTGGGTCTTCGTCACCTGGACGGTGGCGAGCGCCGCCGCGGGGAGCGCGAGCGACGCGACGATCAATATGAGGGGCAGGAGCCGTTTCATGTCGGGGTCGCGGCGTGGAATCGGTACTACCGCACACTCACTGTTACCTCGCCGGCAACCCCGCCTCTTCCCCAATACGGGGGATCCCCGTATCACCTGATACCTGACGATGATGTGTAGACGTGGCTCCTATGCCGCGCTGTACTTCCATGCAACGAGTCCTGCACATCCTCGCCACCCGCCGCGCGGCCATCGCCGTGATTGCCGCCGTGATCCTGACACTGGCCGGCTTCGCCGTATGGGCCGCGCGCACCACGTATCAGTCGGTCAACAACGTGGAGCGCCTGACCACCGTCAACGACGCCGTCCAGGACGCCCGCCACGCGGTCGCTCAGGAGAATCTGGCCGCCCGCCGCTACCAGCTCCGCAACGATCCCGTTCACATCCAGGAATACGACCAGGCGCGGGCGGAGCTGAACGAATCGCTGGTGACCGTGCGCGCGCTTGGATCGCCACATGACGTCCAGGTGGCCGCCACCATCGATGGCGAGAACCAGAGCGCCTCCGCCTGGTTCGCAAAGCTGCCCGCCTACATCAAGAACAACGACATCAACCACGTCGAGGCCGTCAGTGAGGGCCGGCTACAGCCCCTGTTCGACTCGATGGCCGCCACCCTCAACCGCTCCGGCCGGGAGCACAGCCAGGCCGCCCTCGCCAGCCTCGCGCAGTCGCGGCGCAGTGAGCGGGTGGTGATGGCCATCACCGTCATCACCGTCGCGCTCGGCATCCTGCTGCTGTGGGCGGCCTCGGCGGCGATGCGTTACCGCGAGCGGCTGGAGCGTGTCCGGCGCCGCGAGCTGGAGCGCCTGAAAAGCGCCGCGCTCACCGACAGCCTGTCCGGACTGGGCAACCACCGGGCCTTCGAGGAGGACCTGCAGCGAGATCTCGACCATGCCGCCGAGACCGGCGCCGAGCTGTCGCTGGCATTGCTCGACCTGGACGGGCTCAAGCAGACGAACGACGCGCTCGGCCACCAGGCCGGCGACGAGTCCATCCGATCGGTCGCCACCGCGCTGCATGAGGCCGGCCCGGGCACGAGCGCCTACCGGATCGGCGGCGATGAGTTCGCGCTGATCGTGCACGATCGACGCGCGGTCGACACCCTCTACCTCGTCCAGCACCTGCAGACCCACATGACCGCGTCATCCGAGACCTTGCCGGTCTCGGCCAGCAGCGGCGTCGCCGAGAGCTGCCCGACGCTCGGACGCGACGGCCTGATCCGCCGCGCCGACCTGGCGCTGATCCAGGCAAAGCGCAGCCACCGCCGCTGCCTGCTCTACAACGAGGCGCTGGAGCCGACGCTGTCCACCCCCGACCAGGCCGCCGAGCAGCGCCACACCGATGCGCTCGCCACCGCGCTGGCGCGGGCGGTCGACGCCAAGGACGCCTACACGCACAGCCATTGCGAGACCGTGTCCGAGCTGTGTGGGCTGATCGCCCAGGAGCTGGGCATGGGCGCCCGCCACATCGGCAGACTGCGGCTGGCCGGCCTGCTGCACGACGTCGGCAAGATCGGCATCACCGACACCATCCTGCAGAAGCCGGGCCCGCTCACCGACGACGAGTTCGCCGTGATGAAGACGCACACCCGGCTCGGCCACGCGATCGTGTCAGCTGCAGAGCGCCCGATCGAGGCGAGCTGGATCCTGCACCACCACGAGCGCATCGACGGGAGCGGCTATCCCGACGGCCTTGCCGGCGATCAGATCCCGCTCGAGTCGCGGATCATCCTGGTGGCCGACGCGTTCGAGGCGATCACCGCCGACCGCCCCTACCGCATGCACCGCTCGGCGGACGCGGCGATGATCGAGCTGGAGCGACACGCGGGCACGCAGTTCGACCCCGACTGCGTCGCGGCGCTCGGTCGCGTGGTACGGCCGCATCTGCGGCAGGCTGCCTGACCGTCCGCGCATCCAAGTACGCTCGCCCCGTGCCCGGCCGCACTCAGCGGGAGCTATACGCGCAGATCGACACCGACCTTTCCTGGTCGGAGTCCGACCTGCCCGAGCGCGAGCGCACCAAGCACGTACACCGCCTGCATCCCTACCTCGGCAAGTACCCGCCGCAGCTGGTCGAGGTGCTGCTGCGCCGCAGGTTCGCCCCGGGCGCGCTGATCTACGACCCATTCGCCGGTTCCGGCACCACGCTGGTCGAGGCCACCGTCCAGGGCATGCCGGCGATCGGCTGCGACGTCTCCGCCTTCAACTGCCTCCTGGCCTCCGTCAAATCGGCCTCGCCCGAGCCGCCCGCCGCGGCCGCCGAGCTGGAACGGGCCCTGGCGCTGCCGCCCGACGACCGCGTTGCCGGCCCCTGGCTCGAGCGCTGGTACGCGCCGCGGGCGCTGGCCGAGCTGACCGGATTCCGTGCCGCCCTCGACGGCTCACCGCAGCGGGACGTGCTCAGCATCGTCCTGTCGCGCGCCGCCCGCTCGGCTCGGCGTGTCCCCCACCACGCGCTCGACGCCACCCGCGCTCCTGTCACCGAGCCCTACTGGTGCCACAAGCACCGCCGGGAGTGCCGTCCCGTCGGCGATGCTGCGCGGTTTCTGCGCCGCTACGCCTCCGACACCGTGCGCCGCCTCGGCGAGTACGCCGCCCTCCGTCGCGACGTCCCGGCCACGGTCCTGCACGCCGACGCGCGCGAGGCCCACCTGCCCGACGGCATCGACGGCGTCGTTACATCACCGCCCTACCCGGGCCTGATCGACTACCACGAGCAGCACCGCTACGCCTACGAGCTGCTCGGCCTCGACGACCGCCGCGAGCTCGAGCTGGGAGCAGCCGCCCAGGGCACCAGCGCCCGCTCGATAGCCACCTACTGCGACGGCATCGCCGAGGTGCTGGAGCACACTCGCCGCCACCTGCGCCGCGACGCCGCGGTCGCGATCGTCGTCAACGACCGCCGCGGGCTCTACGACGACATCGCCCGGCGGGCGGGATTCCGGCTCGAGAGCCGCAGCGCCCGGCACGTCAACCGCCGCACCGGACGCCGCGCCGGCGAGTACTTCGAAGTGGTGCTGTGGCTGGTCGCTGCGCGCGCACGGGCGCGCGCCGCCCGCTGACGCGTCCGGTATATGCGTCGAGTTTGGATCCGAAGTAAGCTTCCGGCCTACACCTATAGGAGGAACAATGAGCGTTACTCTCGGCGATGCGGCACCCGATTTCGAGGCTCAGACCTCGGAGGGCCCGATCCACTTCTACGACTGGGCCGGCGAC
>JBJMJD010000039.1:0-9275 GCA_045806525.1 Gaiellales bacterium
CTTCGACGGCGACCAGATGGCGGTGCACCTGCCGCTGTCGGCAGAGGCGCAGGCCGAGGCCCGGATCCTGATGCTGTCGTCGAACAACATCCTGTCGCCCGCGCACGGCAAGCCGCTGGCGACGCCGACGCAGGACATGGTGCTGGGCACCTACTACCTGACCTACTCGACCGAGGACCTGTCGAAGGTCACGTGGGACGACCTGAAGCAGCGCAAGGCTCCGTACTTCGGCTCGATGGACGAGGTCGAGATCGCCTACGACCAGCACCAGCTGGGGCTGCAGGACGTGATCGGGCTGCGGGAGCGGGGCGACTGGATCGTGACCACGGTCGGCCGCGCCATCTTCAACGACGAGGTGTCGCGGGCGCTGGCGCACGCGGTCGGCAAGACGTTCGACGTGACCGCGTACGCGTACCAGAACATCACCTTCACCAAGCGCGAGATGACGGACTTCATCTCGGATCTGGTCGACCGGTACGGTGCGACCGCGATCAGCGAGGTGCTGGACACGATCAAGGAGCTGGGCTTCACCTACGCGACGCGCGCGGGTGTGACGGTCTCCAAGAACGACATCATCACGCCGCCCGACAAGGAAGAGATCCTGTCCGGTGTCGAGGACGAGGTGATGAAGGCACAGCGGAACTACGACCGCGGCCTGATCACCGAAGACGAGCGCCACGAGCAGGTAGTGTCGCTGTGGAACAAGGCCACCGATGAGGTGGGCGAGGCGATGCTGCGCAACCTGCTCGAGCTGAACCCGGTGTTCATGATGGCGAACTCGGGTGCTCGCGGATCGTTCAAGCAGATCCGCCAGCTGGCCGGCATGCGCGGGCTGATGGCAAATCCGAAGGGCGAGATCATCGAGCGCCCGATCAAGTCGAACTTCATGGAAGGCCTGTCGGTGCTCGAGTACTTCATCTCGACGCACGGTGCACGCAAGGGCCTGGCCGACACGGCGCTGCGCACGGCCGACTCCGGGTATCTGACCCGGCGTCTGGTGGACGTGTCGCAGGACGTGATCATCCGCGAGGAGGACTGCGGCACGGAGGGCTACCTGGACGTTCCGGTGAAGCTGGACGATCTGCAGCCCAACCGGTCGAGCGTGATCGGACGAGTGCTGGCCGCCGACGTCAAGTTCGGCAAGTACAAGCTGCCGAAGGGGACGGAGGTCAACGGAGCGCGGCTGCGGGACCTGGCCGACGCGGTCGGGGACGACCTGACGGCGACGGTGCCTCTGCGGACGACGCTGCACTGCAAGGCCCGGATCGGGGTCTGCAGGCAGTGCTACGGCTGGTCGATGGCAACTGGCGAGATGTCGGAGATCGGTGATGCGGTCGGTACGGTGGCCGCGCAGTCGATCGGCGAGCCCGGCACGCAGCTGACGATGCGCACGTTCCACACGGGCGGCGTTGCCGGAGCAGACATCACGCACGGCCTACCGCGAGTGGTGGAGCTGTTCGAGGCACGGAAGCCGAAGGCGGCGGCGACGCTGTCGGAGATCGGTGGACGGGCCGATGTGGAAGAGGCGGATCGCGGGTACGTCGTCACGGTCACCGAGAAGGTGGCGAAGGGCGAGGACCGCGAGCCCACGGTCAAGGAGTACTCGTTCCCGCGGCGTACGCGTCTGCGTGTGACAAAGGGCGAGGTGATCGAGCAGGGCACGCCGCTGAACGAGGGGCCGATGGCTCCGTCGGAGCTGCTCGACCTGCGCGGCGAGACCGAGACCGCCCGGTACCTGGTTGATGAGGTGCAGGAGGTCTACAAGAGCCAGGGCGTGGAGATCCACGACAAGCACATCGAGCTGATCGTGCGCCAGATGCTGAAGAAGGTGCGGCTCGATTCGGCCGGCGACAGCGATTCGATGCTGCCGGGCGAGCTGGTCGACAAGCCGAAGCTCGAGACCGAGGTCGCGAAGCTGAAGAAGGCGAAGAAGGAGGGGCTGGAGTGGACGCCGATCATCCTCGGCATCACGAAGGCCTCGCTGGCGACCGAGAGCTTCCTGTCGGCGGCCTCGTTCCAGGAGACCACGAAGGTGCTGACCGACGCCGCCCTCGAGGGCAAGTCGGACTCGCTGAACGGGCTCAAGGAGAACGTGATCATCGGCAAGCTGATCCCGGCGTCGACCGGTCTCAAGCGGTATCGCAACGTGTCCATCACGGCCACGGATGATCCGCTGCTGCTGGAGCCGGCCGGCGTTGCCGCATCGGTATACGGCGACGCGGTTGCCGTTGGTGACGGCGACGAGATCGACCTGACTCCCAAGCCGGGCGCGGAGGAGCCGTTCATTCCTCCGGTCGAGGAGGAGTAAGCGTGGGATCGGAGCCGGGCGTCCACCGGGCGCCCGGCTCCGCCATGCCCGCGGCGACGAAGCGGCGCAGGTGCCCGTCGGAGCCGTGCAGCGCGACCGACCAGTGGGCGTGCAGCCAGGTCGGTGCGGGGACGACGCCCAGCTCCGCGCGGTAGCTCGACCAGATCCAGGCCTCCGGGTGGCGGATCAGGCCACCGCGCACAGGGTTCAGCGGCAGGTAGCGGGTCAGCTCGAACAGGTGGGCTTCGTCTTCGACCGCGACCGACATGAATCGGTGGCGGATCGAGTGACCGCTGCGGCCGTGCCGGCGGTTGAAGCCTTGGGAGTAACAGCTGTTCAACCGGCGCATTCCGGTGGACAACGTAGGCTCCGGGGTACGCACGAGCAGATGCCAGTGCGTGTCCATCAGGCAGTACGACAGAACCTCCCAGCCGTAACGGACGGCGCACTCGCCTAACAAGCTGAGGCAGTGTCTGCGATCTGCCTCGGTAAGGAACATCGGCTGGCGGTTGTTACCGTTAACGGCCACGTGCTGGACGGCGCCGGCGTAGCTAACTCGGGGCTTGCTGGGCATGACCAAACCGTAGGGCGGCCCCTAGTCACACGTCAGGCGCGGCGTGTCTCGACTCCGTCACGAACCCTCGTCGAGGGCCGAGTCGGGCTCTGAGCCCTCACGGGGCCAATGTGGTTTGGTTGAGCCCTTCGCCTGTTACGCCGCCTGTAACACATGTCCCGTTCGTGTGGGGAAGTACGAACGGCGACCGAAGCGGGCTCTGAGCCCTGTTCGACCAACCAGGACCGTCTCGCCGCGCGGTCAGAGCCGCGGGGCGTGGTGCCTACTCAGGCTACGCGCCCGCTGCGGCGGACGGTACAGCGGAGGACTCCAGCCGCTCGATAACCGACACGGCGCCCAGCTCCCTGGCTATCTCGAGCGCCTCTGCTCGCGCCTCTGCCGCCCATTCCGCATCCGCCGGCAGCACCTCTGCCGCGTCTGCCAGTGCCAGCATCACATCGAACCGGAACCCGATCCGCCGCAGCGTCGCCACGGCCATGGCCAGCTCGGCGGCCGGGTCATCGCCTTCCGCCAGCAGCGCCGCCATTCTCTGGCCGCTCGCCTCGACGTACGGCGTCAGCTGCCCCGCCGGGAACGCCCGCACGCGTGCCACGAACGCCCGCGCCGACGCCGTGTCACCAGCGCGCAGCGAGGCCTCCCCCCAGACCACGAAGCAGGCCTTCACCGCGGGATGCTGCATTCCCAGAGCCTCGCCGGTCTCCTGCCAGTTGGCCGTCGCCTCGGCTGCCTCGGCCCAGCGGCCCGCCGCCATCCGCTGCATGCCCACCGACCATGCCCACGACGCTCGTGCCTGGCGATCTGCATGATCCGGCTGGAATCCCGACCGCTCAGTGGCCAGCCGTGCCGCCTCCGCGTCCCCGCGCCAGGCCAGGATCGTCGCCATCGGGTGCAACACCGCGCTCAGCGCGAACTGTTCGGTCCCCTCCTGGGCCGACTCCTCTGCGACTTTCAGCGCCTCATCCCATTCGCCGCCGCGGAACAGGTCGTTCGCCTGGTGCATCAGGAACGCCCGCTCCCAGTTGCGGTCGCCGATCCTTCGTGACAGCTCAAGCCCGCGCTGATCGTCGCCCCCATGCAGGCGGTCCGACCACTGCGCCACGTAGGACAGGTTGAAGTGCGCGCGCAGCGCGGTCGGATGGTCATCCGCCTCCTCTGCGACCCGCAGCGCGCCCAGCAGCAGCGTGCGTCCCTCCTGGGGACGGCCCTTGGACAGCGACACCAGCCCCTTCGTGTTCAGCGCATGCGAAAGGGTCGCCCAGGCGCGCAGCTGCTCGGCGATCTCGATCGACCGCTCCAGCGGCTCGATCGACTCGTCAAGGCGGTCGACGAACCCGAGCATGCGCGCGTACTGAGACGCCAGCGCCGCGAGATCCGCGTCCTGCTCCTGATCGCGGAGCACCGCATATGCCGGCTCCATCAGATCGACCGACTCGTCGGTGCGCCCCTCCAGGAACAACGCCTCCGCTTGGCGAGCCCGCAGCCGGGCGGCACCGTGCAGCTCGCCCAGCTCCCTCAGCAGCTCGTCCGCCTCCGCGAACTGCCCGACCGCATCGCCTGGTCGTCCGTCGGCGATCGTCAGCTGCCCCGCCTCCTCCAGCAGCTCCGCCCGCTCGGCCGGTTGCTCGGTCAGGTCGATTGCAGCCCGCATCAGCCGCTCGGCCTCCCCGGTCGCGGCCAGCGACCGCGCCCGCTCGACTGCTCGCAGCAGTCCGCGCTTCGCGTGGTCGCGCAGCTGCTCGGCGTCGGCGTCATCGGGAGCCAGCCGGTAGGCGTCGACGTAGTGCGCCGCGATCACCTCCGAAAGCTCCTCGCCGCCGAGCAACTCCAGGTACTCCGCCGCGGCCTTGTGCCGGCGCTTGCGCTCGCGCCGCCCGATCGTCTCGTAGGCGATCGTCCGCACCAGCGCCTGCACGAACTCATACTGCCCGCGCTCCGGCGACCGCGGATCGGTCTGCATCACCAGCACCTCGCGCCGAACCAGCGAGGCCACCAGCGGCTCAAGCTCGGACTCGGGCAGGCCTGCGACCGCTGTCAGACCAGACAACGTGAACGTCTTGCCCAGCACGGCAGCATCCTCGATCAGGCGGCGCTCCGCCTCCGGCAGCGCATCCAGCCTCGCCGCCACCAGCGCGTGCAGCGTCTCCGGGATCTCGAGCGTCGTCAGGTCGGCGGTGGCCACCAGCCGCTCACCCTCCCGTGCAAGCAGCCCGCGGTCGAGCAGCATCCGCACCGTCTCGACGGCATACAGCGGCACACCCTCCGCGCCCTCCGCGATCCGCTCGACCAGCTCGCCCGGCGCACCCGGCGCCAGCCCACTCACCAGCTCGAGCATCTCCGAGCCGGTCAGCGGCTCGAGCGTCAGCGACGTCAGCGCGCGGGCGGCCGATCCCCAGCTCGGCCGCCGCTCGGCCAGCTCCGGCCGCGACAGGGCGAGCACGAACAGGGGCAGGTGCCGCGACCACTCGATCAGGTACTCGACGAAGTCGAGCAGGGCGTTGTCCGCCCAGTGGATGTCCTCGATCACGAGCACCACCGGCGACGTCTCCGCCATCCGCTCGATGAACAGGCGCCAGGCCGGGAACAGCCGGTTGCGGTCGCCGTCCGGTTCGCCGGACATCCCCAGCAGCTGGCGCAGCGGCTCGCGCACCGTCGCCGCCTCGTCTGCGGTCAGGTACTCGGCCAGCGTCTGCTCGAGCTTGGCGGCCGCCGACTCTGCGCCCTCGTCCTCGACGATCCGGCAGCGCATCCGCACGATCTCGGCAAGGGCCCAGAACGCCACACCGTCCCCGTATGAGAGGCAACGGCCGCGGTGCCAGAGGAAGCTGTCGGCCAGCCCGTCCAGGTACTTCTCGAACTCCCAGGTCAGCCGCGACTTGCCGATGCCGCCGATGCCCGAGACCGACACCATGTGGGCGCGGCCGTCCTCGGCGGTGGAATGCAGCAGCCGCTTCAGCATCGACAGCTCGCGCACCCGGCCCACGAACGGCGGTTCCAGCCCGAGCGTGCGGCCCTCGCCGCGCAGCGCCGCGACCACGCGCAGCGCCCGCCAAAGCTCCACCGGCTGGGACTTGCCCTTGAGCTCGAAGCTGCCGGCCGGCTCGTGGGCGATCGCCGCCTCGGTGGCACGGCGCGTCGCCTCATCGACCAGCACCGTGCCCGGCTCGGCGGCGGCCTGGATCCGGGCGGTGGTGTTGACCACATCGCCGGCCACCATTCCCTGGCCCTCCGCGCCCAGCGCGACGGCCACGCTGCCGGTCGAGACGCCGGCTCGCAGCGCCAGGTCGACACCGGCCTCGGCGCCCAGCGCCTGCACCGCCGCGACCAGGTCGAGCGCCGTTCGGACGGCCCGCTCCGCGTCGTCCTCCTGCGCCACCGGGGCGCCCCAGAGCGCCACCACCGCATCGCCGATGAACTTCTCGAGCACCCCTCCGTAGCGTTGCACGATCTCCTGGGCCGTCTCGAAGTAGCGCCCCAGCAGCTCGCGCACCTCCTCGGGGTCGCGCGATTCCGCCAGCGGCGTGAAGCCGACGATGTCGGCGAACAGTATTGACGCCATCCGCCGCTCGGACACGTTGCGCGCGGCTCTCTGCGGGGCCGGTGCCGCGACCTCCTCCAACGCCTCCCCGCAGGAGCCGCAGAACCGGTCGCCGGGGTCGTTCGCGGCCCCGCAGCTGGGGCATGCCACGACCAGCGGAGCGCCGCACTCGCGGCAGAACCGCCGGTCGTCTCGGTTGTCGGCCGAACACGTCCCGCACCGCATGGCTGATACCCTACAGCGGGGTGCTCGCAGCAGCTGGCCTGCGTTTCTGGTTCTGCTAGAGTCCCCGGTCGCGGCCCGTTTCGGGCTGCCTTCTTTTTGCCTCCTACACGGAAGAGCCTGTCCCCCGTATGCCCACGATCAATCAGCTTGTCCGCAAGCCGCGCGTCAAGGCGGTAGCGAAGACCAAGACGCCCGCGCTGCGCGGCGCCCCGCAGAAGCGCGGCGTCTGCACGCGCGTGTACACGGTCACCCCCAAGAAGCCGAACTCGGCGCTGCGAAAGGTCGCGCGCGTGCGGCTGACCAACGGCATGGAAGTGACCGCATACATCCCGGGCGTCGGGCACAACCTGCAGGAGCACTCCGTCGTGCTGATCCGCGGCGGCCGCGTCAAGGACCTGCCGGGCGTCCGCTACAAGATCATCCGGGCTGCGCTGGACACCTCCGGCGTCAACGACCGCAAGCAGGGTCGTTCCAAGTACGGCGCAAAGAGGGGTGGCTGATGCCTCGCCGTGCCGAGATCGCACCGCGCACGCTGTTGCGCGACCCCGTCTACGACTCCACGCTGGTCACGCAGGTGATCAACCGGGTCATGCTCGACGGCAAGAAGTCGAGCGCCGAGCAGATCGTCTACGCGGCCCTCGAGTCGGTCGGCCAGAAGACCGGCCAGAGCCCCGTCGAGGTGCTGGAGCGTGCCGTCAAGTCGGTCACGCCGGTGCTCGAGGTGCGCTCGCGCCGCGTCGGTGGCGCCAACTACCAGGTGCCGATCGAGGTGCCTCAGCGGCGTGCCCGCACGCTGGCCGTGCGCTGGCTGGTGACGTTCTCGCGGCAGCGCCGCGAGAAGGAGATGCACGAGAAGCTCGCCTCAGAGATCCTGGACGCCTCCAACCAGCAGGGCGGCGCCTACAAGAAGAAGGACGACATCTACCGAATGGCGCAGGCCAACAAGGCCTTCGCCCACTACCGGTGGTAACGCAGATATGGCAGTAACACAGACACAGGCCGGCAGCGGCGTGCCGAAGATGGACGAGCTCGACCGCGTCCGCAACATCGGCATCATGGCCCACATCGACGCCGGCAAGACCACCACCACCGAGCGGATCCTCTACTACACCGGTCGCAGCCACAAGATGGGCGAGGTGCACGAGGGTGCCGCGACGATGGACTGGATGGTCCAGGAGCAGGAGCGCGGCATCACCATCACGTCGGCCGCGACCACCTGTTTCTGGGGTGATCACCGCATCAACATCATCGACACGCCCGGGCACGTGGACTTTACCGTCGAGGTCGAGCGCTCCCTGCGCGTGCTGGACGGCGCGGTCGCGCTGTTCGACTCGGTCGCGGGCGTGCAGCCGCAGTCCGAGACGGTCTGGCGCCAGGCCGACAAGTACCAGGTGCCGCGCATCGCCTTCATCAACAAGATGGACCGCACGGGCGCCGACTTCTTCAACGCCGTCGAGACGATGATCGACCGCCTGGGCGCCAAGCCGGTGGCGGTGCAGATCCCGATCGGCGCGGAGGATCAGTTCGTCGGCCACGTCGACCTGGTCACCATGAAGGCGATCCGCTACGTCGATCCGCTCGGCCAGAGCTGGGAAGAGGACGAGATACCGGCCGAGCTGAAGGAGCAGGCCGAGCAGTACCGCCACGACATGATCGAGACGCTGGCCGACCACGACGACGAGATCGCGGAGGCCTTCCTCGCCGATGAGGAGATCGAGCAGGACAAGCTGAAGGCCGCGATCCGCGCCGCCACGCTCGACATCACGATCACCCCGGTGCTGCTGGGCTCCGCCTTCAAGAACAAGGGCGTGCAGCCGCTGCTGGACGCCGTCATCGACTACCTGCCCTCGCCCGTGGACGTCCCGGCCGTGACCGGCACCGATCCCAAGACCGGCGAGCCGACCGAGCGTGAGGCACGGCTGGACGCGCCGTTCTCGGCCCTCGCCTTCAAGGTCATGTCCGACCCGTTCGTCGGCAAGCTCACCTACTTCCGCGTCTACTCGGGCAAGCTCAACTCGGGGTCCTACGTGCTCAACCCCGGCACCGGCCGCAAGGAGCGGGTCGGGCGACTGCTCGAGATGCACGCCAACCACCGCGAGGACGTCGAGTCGATCGGCGCCGGCTCGATCGCCGCCGCCGTCGGCCTCAAGCAGACCACGACCGGCGACACGCTGTGCGATCCCGATGCGCCGGTGCTGCTCGAGAACAACGACTTCCCGGATCCCGTGATCGACGTGGCGGTGGAGCCGAAGACCAAGGCCGACCAGGACAAGCTGACGGCCGCGCTGCAGCGTCTGGCCGAGGAGGATCCCACCTTCCGCGTGCGCACCAACGAGGAGACCGGCCAGACCATCATCGCCGGCATGGGTGAGCTGCACCTTGAGATCATCGTCGACCGGCTGCTGCGCGAGTTCAAGGTCGACGCCAACGTCGGCCGGCCGCAAGTTGCCTACCGCGAGACGGTCCGCAACCCGGTGCACGGCATCCGCGGGCGGTTCGTGCGCCAGTCCGGCGGCCGCGGCCAGTACGGCGACGCCGTCATCGACATGGGGCCGAACGAGCAGGGCGCCGGGTACGAGTTCGAGAACAAGATCGTGGGCGGGTCGATCCCGCGCGAGTACATCCCGTCCATC
>JBJMJD010000040.1:0-44917 GCA_045806525.1 Gaiellales bacterium
CGGGCAAGCCGCTCGCGGTGATCTCGGAGGACGTCGAGGGCGAGGCGCTGGCCACCCTGGTCGTCAACAAGATCCGGGGCACCTTCCGCTCGGTCGCCGTCAAGGCCCCGGGCTTCGGTGACCGCCGCAAGCGCATGCTCGAGGACATCGCCATCCTCACCGGTGGCGAGGTGATCACCGAGGAGATGGGCCTGAAGCTGGAGAACACCTCGATCGCCCAGCTCGGTCGTGCCCGCAAGGTGGTCGTGGACAAGGACTCCACGACGATCATCGACGGTGCCGGCGGCAGCGACGGGATCAAGGGCCGGATCAAGCAGATCAAGGCCGAGATCGAGTCGACCGACTCCGACTTCGACCGCGAGAAGCTGCAGGAGCGGCTGGCCAAGCTGGCCGGCGGCGTCGCGGTGGTCAAGGTTGGCGCTGCCACCGAGACCGAGATGAAGGAGAAGAAGCACCGCGTCGAGGACGCGCTGCAGGCCACCCGCGCGGCCCTCGAGGAGGGCATCGTGCCGGGCGGCGGAGTTGCGCTGCTGCACGCCATCAAGGCGGTCGACGCAACCAAGCTGGAGGGTGACGAGCGCACCGGCGCGATGATCGTCGAGCGCGCCCTGCAGGAGCCCCTCCGCCAGCTGGCTGCCAACGCCGGCCTGGAGGGCTCGGTCGTGGTGAACGACGTGCGGGCGGCCAAGGCCGGCCAGGGCCTGAACGTCGACACCGGCGAGATCGTCGACCTGGTCAAGGCCGGCATCATCGATCCCGCCATGGTCACCCGGTCGGCGCTGCAGAACGCGGCATCCATCGCCAAGAACATCCTCACCACCGAGGCAATCGTGGCGGAGGCGCCCGAGAAGTCCGCACCGGCGCCCATGGGCGGCGGCATGCCGGACATGATGTAGACCCGGCGTACCGGAGCTACCGCAGACACACGGAGGGCCCGCTCAGGCGGGCCCTCCGTCGTTCACGGAGCATCGGCGGTTAACCGCCGGCGGGGGCCCGCTCCCGGACCCCCGCACGGTTCACCGTCCCCTTCCCCCAGGAAGGTCACTCCAAGGTACGGGCGCCCGGGCATCCGTCAAGGCGTGAACGTGCGCGGCCCGAACGTGACGAACACGAGCGCCGTCAGCATCAGCGGGAACACCAGCTTCACGACCGTGTCCACGCGCTCGTCCTTGCCCAGGTCGGCCAGCGCCCAGAACAGCGGGAACGCAACCATTCCGAAGCGCCCCATCGAGACGATCAGGCCTCCGCTGGTGGGCAGGATCAGCAACAGCGCCGAGTAGATCAGGTACTCGGCCGGCAGCTTCAGCCGCCGCCAGGCGTGGTACCAGAGGCCACACCACAGAAGCGTGAACGCGACGTGCACGAGGTAGCGCAGCTGGCCTCCGTGCACGCCGTTCCAGAACCCCTTCGCCACCACCACCGGCAGCACCGACACGCCGCGGCCCCAGCCACGCTCCTGGGCGTGGAAGTGGGCCAGCGGATCACCGGTGCGCCAGTACAGGAAGCAGAAGAACCCGAGCTCGGCGGCGGGCAGCAGCAGCAGCGGCACGTACGCGCGCAGATCGAGGCCGCGCTCCCGGTAGCGCCGCCAGACCAGAGCGGGGAACAGCGCGATGCCCACCGGCCGTGCCAGCACCGCCGCCGCGCCGGCCAGCGACGCCCACCACCAGCGACCGTGCCAGGTGAGCGCGAAGGTGGCCAGCGCGCAGCCCAGGAACAGCGCCTCGGCGTAGGGCAGCGCGAACACGAACGTCAGCGGGAAGATTGCCAGATACAGCACGGTGCGCCGGGCCATGCCCTCGTCGTAGCGCTCCTGGGTCATGCGGTAGAGCAGGCACAGCGCCACGGCGAACAGCGCTGATGAGAGCAGCGTGCCCCACAGCGTGATCGGCCCCGGCAGCCAGGTCAGCGGCGACCACAGGATCGGGTAGAGCGGGAAGAAGGCGGCGGTGTTGCCGTGGCCGATCGAGGGGTCGTAGCCGTGCTGGGCAATCCAGCCGTACCATGTCGCGTCCCAGTCGCCCAGCGAGCGGAACAGCGGATACCAGCCGAACCCGGTGTCATGCCGGCGCGACGTCCATCCCTGTATCGCCAGCACCACGTAGACCATCGCCCTGGTGCCGGCCCAGACCGCCAGCGGGTAGCCGAGGTCGTGCCAGAGCGGCCGGCCCGAGCTGTCGTGCTCCAGCGGCCGCTCCGCGACTGCCGTCACTCGGGCCATCCCTGGCGCCGCCAGAACCAGAGCACGCCGTAGAGCGCGGCGGTCGCATAGACGAAGCCGATCAGCAGGTCCACGACGTAGTGGTTGGCGGTGTAGACGGCCGCGAAGCACTGGATCACGGGATACAGGAACGCGACGTACGCGGTCCAGCGCCAGCGGGTGTTCCACACCAGGGTGGCAATGAACAGGAAGATCAGGAACGAGTACCCGCCGTGCAGCGACGGGATCGCGGCGTAGGCATTGCCGTCGACCAGGTGGTAGAGCGGCCCCGAGTCGGTGGGCAGGGGCGACGCAGCCGCCTGGGCTCCGGCCGGGTTGGCCAGGAACGGGATCAGGCCCTTCTCTGCCGCGGCCCAGGGCGGCGCCGCCGGGTACAGCGCGAAGGTCAGCGCGCCCGCGTAGCTGAGCGTCAAAAGCGTGGCCGCGAACCGGTAGAACAGGGCGCGCCGCTTCAGCCACAGGGCGAAGGCCAGCGTCGGCGGCACGATGAAGTGGATTCGCGTCGCGGCCGACAGAAACTGGTCGTACCACATCAGGTGCCCGGTCCACAGCCAGTTCTGCAGCACCACCGAGGGGACGTGCCCGAAGAACAGGAACTTCTCGGCGTCCAGGTGCGGCGTGTAGTACGGGGAAGGGTGCACGATGTGCGCCAGTCCGCGACACTCCTCATACCACACGATCAAGAGCACGAAGGGAACGAAATCGAGCATGAACCGGCGGCCCCGGCCGATCACGAGCGCGGGGGCGAGCAGCACCAGCAGGTAACGGTCGGGCGTCAGCGACAGACCGAAGGTGAGGATCTGGGCGCCCAGCGCGATCAGGAACGCGACGACGGCCAGCAGGGCGGTGGCGCGGTCGATGTGCTCGCGCGGCGGGCCCCAGCGCTGGGGCTTGCCGCCGCCTGCATCCTCGCCGTCGGCGTCCGGCTTCCGTTCCTGCACGCTCCGCTCACCGCCGACGAGGGCGGGTACGGCCAGGTCGCCCGCCTCTGGGATGGAGGCGCCCGGCTCTACGACCAGGCGTGGGTCGACCGTCCGCAAGGGCTGCTGCTGGTCTTTCGGGCGATCCTGCATATCGACAATGGCTCGGCCGAGGCGATCCGTATCGCCGCGGCAGCGGTGGGCGCGCTGGTGGTCGCGGCGGTATTCACCTTGGCGTACCGGACCGCGGGCAGGATACCTGCGATTGCCGCGGCCATGCTCCTTGCCACCCTGGGCGCATCGCCGTTCATCGAGTCGTTCACGCTCTCCGGCGAGCTGCTGGCGTCGCTGCCGGCCGTGCTGTCGCTGATCGCGTTCGTTCAGTACCAGCGCGGCGCCCGGATGCGATGGCTGGTGGCATGCGGCTTGCTGACGGGCTGCGCGGTGCTGATGAAGCAGTCCGGGTTCGACGGCGGCCTGGCGGCGGTCGCCTTCCTGCTGCTCTGCCGCCGCCGGGCCGGCGTCGTTCCCGCGGCGGTGGTGGTGGGCTGTGCGCTGGTGCCCGTGGCTGTGGCGGCGATCACAGCGCCCAGCTTCCACGACTGGTGGTACGCGATGGTCACGTACCGGGGTCAGGGCGACTCGATCGTGTCAGGGTCGCTGAGCGCCCGCTTCGGCCAGTTCCGCGACACGCTGCCGGAGGTGCTTCGCGCGCTGGCACCGCTGGCCGCGCTGACGATCTACGGCTGGCGCCGCTCGCCCGTGCTGCTGCGGCTGTGGCTCGGCGCTGCCGCTCTGGGAGTTGTCGGAGGCGGCAACTTCCACGCCCACTACTACATCCAGATGGCCGCACCGCTGGCGGTGCTGGGCGGTGTGGGCGTGGCCCGGGTGTGGGAGACGCGGTCGGGGGTCGTGGCCGGCGTGGCCTGCGGCCTGGCGCTGTGGTCGGCCGTGGCGACGGTGCCGCTCTGGTTCGACTCGCCCTCAGCGCAGGCCGCCCGCGTGTTCCCCAACGACCAGCACCTGCAACACGACGCCGCCGTGATCGCCTACGTCCGCAGCCACACCGCCCCCGGCCAGCGCATCTTCGTGATGTGGGCGGCCGCGAACGTCTACTACCTGAGCGACCGGGCGCCGGCCGTGCGCTACATGTGGTTCCGTCCGCTGCAGGTGATCCCGGGCGCGCTTGGCGAGGTGCACTCGGCGCTGAGCGGTTCCGACCGCCCGCCCCTGGTGGTGGCCGAGCAGCCGGCGGACGCGCTCGACACCAGCGGTGAGACCGCCCGCCTGCTCGACCTGTACTACCGGCCGGACGCGCACCTCGGCAGCGTGGTCATCTATCGGAAGCGCTAACCCTCGAGCTGCGCCATCACGTCGCCGGAGAGCTGAACCTCGTCGTGGGCGCGCAGCCAGTCCAGCAACCGCCGGGTGCCGGGCCGACGTTCGATCAGCTCTCGCAGCGGCTCGAGGTCGCCGGCCTGCGCGTGCACCATCGCCACCCAGGCTACGACGTTCTGGTCGTGTGGTGCCAGCGATGCTGCGCGCTGCGCCAGCCGCGCGGCCTGGTCCAGATCCCCGCTCTTGGCCGCGGCGGTGCCGACCCGCATCGCCTCATAGGCCTCGGCCACATCCAGCAGGCGTTCCAGCCGGTCGAGCGGCTCCGCGTCGTCGTCGACGCGGACGTCGACCGCCACGCCCTGCCAGGACTCCTCCCGCATGTCCGCTTCGACCACGAGCAGCGCCGCCGACTGTCGGCCGCGGAAGTCTCCGCCGGCGGCCTCGGCGGCGCGCATGGCCGCCAGCAGGCGCCGCTGCAGCGCGCCCTCCGAGGCCACGAACGCGTCTCGCATCGCCTCCGGCACGCCGGGCGCCGCCATCATGTTGGCCTGGCAGCTGAACCCGTCGCCCTGGACGTCGCCCGCGAACGGGATCGTGTCGGATCCCGTGAAGGCCGCTGTGGCGCCGTCGGCGGCCAGCACCGTCACCTGCCGCTGATCGCGCCGCTCGTCGGCGGCCGTCAGCGCAGCGAGCGCGGCCGCCGCTGACTCGCCCGCCGCCAGCCGGTCGAGCAGCCGCGGGCCGTACCCCGCCAGGCTGAATGCCTGGGTCGCGACCACGCCGACGCCCGCGCGTGCCCAGGGGCAGATCGCGCCGACGCCCATAACGCAGGTCTGGACGGCAACGCCCATCCGCCCGTCGCCGTCGCGGGCGACGATCGAGTACGTCATGCGGCCAGCATAGCGAGCACCCAAGTACACTTCTGGCCGTTTGAACGCCGGCGCCATCATCATCGCCCTGCTGGTCATGGTGGTTCCGGGCGCGGGAGCCAGCTTGGCTCTGCACCGGCCCGGACAGGCTGGAATCGCAACCCGCCTGGCGCTCTGTTTCGGCCTCGGCTACGCCGCCGCAGCGCTGACGGGCGTCCTGCTGGAGATCCTGCACGTGCTGAACGCCGCCACGTACGTGGGACTGCTGGCGGCCGTTACAGCGGTCCTGTGGGGCCACGCCATCCGCCGCGACGGGCTCCGCGCCCACGCCGCGGCGCTGCGTGATGAGCTGGTCGCCGAGCCCTGGCTGACGGGTTCCGGTCTGGCCGCGATGCTGCTGTTCGCCCTGATGCGCCTGCGATTCTCGCCGCTGCTCAACTTCAGCATGTTCGGGCCGTGGCGTTACTGGCAGGACGGGATCGAGATCGCCGACGCCGGCCGCGTCCCCCACCAGACGCTGCAGTGGGGTGCGACCTACACGCCCACCGTCAGCAAGGTGATACTGAACAGCTACCAGGCTGGGATGAGCTACCTGATCGGGGCGTCGCCGCTGCCGGCCATGGGCGCCCTGCTGTGGCTGGTCGCGGTCGGCCTGGCCTGTGGCCTGTGGTCGCTGGGCCGGGAGCTGGGTCTGCGCTACACGGCGGCGCTGCTGCCGCTGCTGGTGCTGGTGCTGGTCGACAACGAGCTGCACCGCGACCTGGACGTCTACACCGCAGAGAACACCGGCCGGATGGCGGCGGTCTCCGCGCTGATGCTCGGCGTGCGGGCGCTGCGCCGGCGCAGCGGATGGGCCGAGCCGGTGGTCTCGGGCGTGCTGTTCGCGGTCGCTGCCGGCAGCCACGGCATCCCGGCGTTCGTGCTGATGCTGGGACTCGGCTGCTACGCGGCGGCGCTGCTGCTCGTGGTCGCTGAGCGCCGGGCCGTGGTGCTGCGCGGGCTTGCCGTCGTGGGCGTGACCGTCCTGATCTGGGGCGCCAGCCTGGGCCTGTCCGGCGGTGACGTCGGATTCCAGGGAGCCGGGGGATCCAACCGCTACAGCACCTTCGCGCCCAACGTCGATCCCACCGCGTCGCTGTTCACCGGCCACGTCGTCGATCGTGCGACCGGCGACGGCCACTGGTACATCGCGCCCTCCAGCCTCACCCGCGGCCTGGTGGCAAGCGCGATCACCCGCCCCGCGTCAGACCCGTTGCTGTGGGCCGTGCCGCTGCTCGCGGTCGCGATCGCGCTGGTGATGCTGTTCCGATTCCGCGACGAGCTGCGCCCGCTGGGCGTGTTCGTGGTGCTGCTCGCGGCCGTGCTGCTGGGCGTCGCGCTGCTGTTCTCGTACCGCTACGCCACCTACATCCCCGGCACCTTCGGCCCGCACCGGCTGTACGACTATGCGTGCCTGCTCGCGTTGCTGCTGGTGCTCGGCTGCCTGGAGCAGGCGGTTGGGCTGCTGTTGCGCCTGCGCGCCGGCCTGCCGGCGATCGTCTGCGCGGTGGCGGTGCTGGCCACCGCGGCCACGGCCGCATATGCCGGCGCTCCGGCCCGCCACGGCTGGCAGCAGAACGGTCGGCGAGCCGAGCACGTCACCAGCTGGGTCGACGCCAACCTGCCCTGCAGCTCTCGCCTGCTGGTCGACCGGTTGACCCTGGGCACCTTTGCGGCGGAGACCGGCCGCGTCAGCGTGGCGGAGGGGATGGGGCCATACCTGCGGCCGACCGAGTTGCACACGGTGCTCAACCTGGTGCTGGGCGCGCACAGCTTCTTCCAGGATCCATCGGCGCACCGGGAGTACCTCACACAGCAGATGATCGACGACGTGCTGGTGCTGAAGAACGTCCGCGTCGGCAGCATGGTCAGCACGCTCGAGCAGGGCGTGGACCCTGCCAGCTTCCACGGCGTGCCGTTCCTGCGGCTCGTCCACAGCGACGACACGATGGATGTGTACCAGGTGGTGGACCCCGCACGCGGCTCGCCGCCGAACCCGAAGGACTACGCCGGATTCGACTGCCGCACCTGAGTCACAGCTCGATCAAGCGGGCGGCCAGCTCCACGCGCCGCTCGACGGTCTCCAGCTCGATCCACTCCGCCTCGGTGTGATCGAGCGCGCCGACCGGCCCCAGCCCGTCCAGGGTGGGGACGTCGTCCGCCCCCGTCCAGCAGCCGTCGGACACGCCGCCGGAGAGCTGCTCGCCGACGCTCAGGCCCAGGTCCCGCGCATGCTCCAGCGCGGCCCGCGTCAGCCGCTCGTCGCGCGGCATCGGCGGCCAGGTGCCGCGGTCGATGATCTCGATCGTGACGCCGTCGTAGGGGCCGCCGGCCGGCAGCTGCACCAGGGCGTGGTCGAGATCATCCGGCGTGCTGGACCGGATGTCGAGCGTTGCGCGGGCATCTCCCGGCAGCGTGTTCGCGGCGCTGCCGCCCGCAACCGTCGTCACCACCGATGTCATGTCCGGCCGGCCCTCGGTCAGGCCCTCGATGCGCAGGATCTCGTGCGCCAGGGCCGACACGGCGCTGCGGCCGCGGGCGGTGTCCGCACCGGCATGAGCCGACCGCCCGGTCAGCTCCATGGTGCGCCACACGGCGCCCTTGCGGGCCGAGACGACGTCGCCGTTCTCGCGCGCGCACTCGAACACCAGCGCGGCGCGCGCGCCGGCCGCGCGCGCCGAGACCGCGGGCGCGCGCAGGCGCACCTCCTCGTCGGCACAGACCAGCAGCCGCAGCTCCTGGAACGGCCGCCTCCGCGCCGCGCAGGTCTCCATCGCCATCGCCGCCAGCACCAGGCCGCCCTTCATGTCGGCCACGCCCGGGCCGAAGCAGCGCATGCCCTCACGCCGGAACGGCCGCGCGGCGACGGTGCCGGCCGGAAACACGGTGTCGGTGTGCCCGAGCAGTGCGACCACGCCTCGCCCTGATCCCGGCAGCGCGATCACCATGCTGCGAGCGGGCCCGTCCGGCTCCTGCACCCACTCCGCGCGGCAGCCCAAGGGCGCCAGCCAGCCGGCCAGCAGCTCGGCCACCCGCTCCTGCTCGACTCCGCCGGAGGGCGTGTCGATGTCGACCAGCTGCTGGAGCCTGTCGCAGAACGTCTCGGTCACGCTAGAAGCCGTACCGCTCCTCGCGCCAGGGGTCTGCCTCGTTGTGGTAGCCGTAGCCCTCCCAGAACCCGGGCTTGTCCGTGTCCGAGAACTCGATGCCGCGCAGCCACTTGGCGCTCTTCCAGAAGTAGCGGCTGGGCACCAGCAGCCGCAGCGGAAAGCCGTGCTCGGGGGTGAGCGGTTGCCCCTCCGCCTCGTAGGCCAACATCACGTCGTCGTCTCGCATCACCTCGATCGGCAGGTTGGCCGTGTAGCCCTGCTCCGCGTGGGCGATCACGAAGCGGACGCTGTCCAGCGGTTGCACGCGGTCGAGCACCGCCTTCATCGGCACGCCCTTCCACGGCATGTCCAGCTTCGTCCAGCGGGTCACGCAGTGGATGTCGCTGACCTGCTCCTGGGCTGCGAGTGCCACCAGGTCGTCGAAGGACAGGCGGATCGGCTCCTTGACGAGGCCGAAGGCGCGGAAGTCCCATGCCGCGAGGTCGACGCGCGGCACGCTGCCCGCCTGCAGCACCGGCCACTTGTCGGTGTAGTACTGGCCGGGAGGGATGCGCGACTCGTCGACGCCGGCCTTCCTGGCCTTGCGATCCTCGCTGGAGCGAAACAGCGCCACGCGACCTCCGGGTTAGACGAAAGGGACTGGGTGGCATGGTAGAGGCGATTCGTTTCACCCGATCGCCGCTTGCGTTTGAGTCTACGCTTCGTGGCGTGACCGCATTGCTCGACCGCAGCTGCATCGAGGCGACCGGCCCGGACGCCGGGGTGCTGCTGCAGAGCCTGCTCTCCAACGATGTCGACGGCGCCCGGCCGGGCGGCGCCGTGTACGCGCTGCTGCTGACGCCGAAGGCGCGGGTGATCTCCGATGTGGAGCTGTTCAACACGGGTCACGGCTACGTGCTTGCCTGCCCGCCCGATCGTGCCCAGCTGGTGCTGGAGTCGATCCTGCGCGCCCGGTTCCGGCGCAAGGTGGAGCTGGCCCCCTCGGCGCACGCCGTGGTGTGGGGCGAGGCCGCCGATGCGCTGGCCAGCCTGGAGACGCCGGCCGGCCCCCACCGGCTGCTGGCGTCAGCGCCTGACGGCCTCGAGTCTGCCGATGCCTGGGAGGTGGCGCGGGTCGAGGCCGGCCTGCCCGCCTTCGGCCGCGAGTTCGGCGAGGACTCGATGCCGGCCGAGGCCGGGCTTGTCCCGCTTGCTGTCAGCTTCACGAAGGGCTGCTATCCGGGGCAGGAGCCCGTCGCCCGGCTCCAGTACCGTGGCCATGCGAACCGCGGCCTGCGTGGCCTCGCGTTCAGCGGGGCGCTGCCCGAGCCGGGAGCGGCGGTGCTGCATGGCGACCGTGACGTGGGACGGGTCGGCTCGGCGGTGCTGTCGCCGCGCTTCGGCCCGATCTCGCTGGCGGTCCTGCGCCGGGAGGTGTCCGACGGCGACGAGGTGACCGTCGCCGGATCGGCCGCGCGGGTGCGGCCGCTGCCGTTCGCCGCTTGAAGCGCTCCGAGGTCGTGGTTACTCTGGAAGCGCGTGCATGAGTCCATGCTCACAGACGCATCGCTCCTGATCGGACTGGGACGCCTCGACGAGGCGGACCGCGTGCTGTCCGAGATGCTCGACCAGGCCACGGCTGCGGGTGACGAGGAGCTGGCGGGCCGGGCGCTCGAGGGCCTCGGCGCGGTTGCCTCGGAGCGAGGACTGGAGGCGCGGGCGTTGCACCTGTACGAGCAGGCGATCGAGCGCGGCGGCCGGCCCGATCCGGCCGAGCGTGAGTCGCTCTACACCCACACCGCACGGCTACGGTCGTTCGCGGGCGACGCCGGCGGGGCTGTGGCTCTGATCCAGGAGTGCCTGGGCCGGGTGTCGTCCGGTGCGGACGCCGATCCAGCCGTGATCGCCCACTACTCGATCACGCTCAGCTACGCCTACGCCGACGCCGGGCAGTACGGCCGCGCCAACTCGGTGCTGGCCGGGGTGCTGCGAACCGGCGGCGAGGATCTTGACCTGCGCGTGCGGCAGCGCCTGTACTACGCGCTGACGCGCCTGAACATGAACACCGGCCGCTCCGAACAGGCCATCGAGTACTCCCAGAAGAACCTCGAAACCGCCATTGCCCTGGACAGCGACCACGTGTTCTTTGCCTACCTGCAGTGCGCCCACGTCCGGCTCGACGCAAACGACACCGAGCTCGCCGGCCGGTATCTGGCGGAGGCACGGCGACGGGCGCCCGATCCGCTGGGATCCGTGGACGCCGGCTTCCTGCTGGTCGAGGAGGCGCGGTACTCGCTTCAGCAGGGCGACCACGACTCCGCGCTCTCGCGCGCGAGCGCTGCCGTCGAGCTGCTGGCCGACGATCCATCCGGCCCGGGTCAGAGCGGGCTCGCGCACCTCGTGATCGCACGCGTGCACGACGATCGGGGTGACGCCGGCCTGGCGGGTCCGGAGTACCGGCTTGCGATCGACTCGCTGGAGCGTCAGACCGGCTGGCCGACGGAGCTGGCCAAGGCCTACCGCCGCTACGGCAAGTTCCTGCGCCGGCGCGGGCAGCTGGAGGAGGCCATGAGGATGCTGGAGCTGGCCAGCGACACAGCCGTCTGAGCTGCCGGGGGCGCTAGCGGACTTCCGAGTCCGCCCCGGCGAACTCGTAGATCAGCCGGCCACCGTGGCTGAAGCCCTGCTTGGTGTAGAAATCGGGGATGCCGAGCTCCTGGTCGTCGGGCGTGACGCGCAGCTCGATCGATTCGATGCCCCGGCGCCGGCACTCGGCGACGGCCGTGCGCAGCAGGCGCCCGCCCATGCCCTGGCCGCGCGCCGAGGGCTGCACCCAGATCTCCTCGATCTCAGCGCTGGCGCCACCGCCGGCCGAGATGCGGATGGTGGTGGTGGCGACGCCCTTATCGCCGCCCAGCGTGAAGAACCCGCGGCCGGGGTCGGCCAAGATCGCTTCCACGTTCTGCTCGAGGTGGGCGACCACCCGGCCCTCGTGACTGAAGAACGCCTTCAACAGGCCGGTGACGAGCGCCGAGTCGGCGGTCGTCGCCATTCTCACGGGGAGTTCCGTCACCGGCCTCACGCGGCACGACTCATCGAATCAACCATCGGCCTCACAGTAGCGGATCGCGGCCAGCGCCAGCCCCTGTGCGCAGCGCACCAGATCGTCGACGGGGACGTACTCGTCGATCGTGTGTGCCCAGGCGATGTCACGCGGGCCCCAACCGATGCAGGGCGTGCCGCCGAAGCGCGTGAAGCTGGCGGCGTCGTACCAGGAGTCGAGCCCTGAGATGCGCGAGGGCTCGCCCACGGCGGCGCTGGCATCGAGCATGGCGGCCACCAGCGGGTGCGCCGGGTCGACCTCGTAGGGTGGGATGTCGAGGCTCCACTCGATCCGCGGCGGGTGCTCGGCCAGCCAGGCGTCGGCGGCGCAGCGTCGCTGGATCCACTCGGTCACCTCGCGCTCGACCATGGTGCCCCAACCGTCCGGGTCGGCATTCGACGGCAGGTACATCAGCTCGCTCTGAAGGGTGCAGCTGGACGGATAGGTGACCACCCACTCGCCGCCGCTGATGATGGCCGGCACGATGTCGCTCGGCGACAGGTGGGCGTGGCGCTTGTCGGGGCGGCCACGCCACTCCTCGCGCAGCTCGCGAATCGCATCCAGCACCACCGACATCTTCTCAATGGCGTTCACGGCGCCCCCGTCGCGCCAGTGTGGCTGCGCCATCTCGGCATGACCGGGCCGGCCCTCGACGGTGATCGTTGGCGACAGCGATCCGCGGCATGCCACCCATACGTCGAACGCCGTCGGCTCCGTGACGATACCCGCGTCGGCCCTGACGCCGTGGCTGACCGCGGCCAGGCCGCCGGCACCCGACGTCTCCTCGTCGGTGACCGTGTTCACGATCAGGTCGCCGCGCAGGCGTACGCCGGCCTCGGACAGCGCGATCGCCGCGAACGTCATCGCGGCGACGCCGCCCTTCATGTCGCAGGCACCGCGTCCGTAGAGGTTCCCGTGGCGCACCTCGGCGGCGTTGGGGTCGCTCGTCCAGCGGTCGCGCGGCTCCGACGGCACGACGTCGATGTGGCCGTTGAAGAGCAGGCTGCGGCCATCGCCCGAGCCGGCGAAGCGGGCGGCCATCTGGGGTCGCCCTTCGAAGCTGAGCGGGCCTGGGATCTGGCGCGTGCCCGACACCTCGTCGGGGCGCGGCTCCCAGATCTCGACGTCGGCGCCGGCCGCGGCCAGCAGCCGGCCCAGGTGCTCCTGCAGCGCGGCCTCGTCATGGGCGGAACCGTCGCCCTCGCGGGCGGTTGTGTCGAAGCTGATCAGCGTCGACGTGAGCTCGACCAGCCGGTCGCGCCCCGCCTCGATCGCCTCCATCACCCGCTGCTCCGACGTCACGCTGCGCGATGATACCGGCGCGTGGACGATCAGGAACCCCATCTGCAACGGCGCGCGATGCACCGCCGCCGGCGCGCCCTCGTTCGCCGCCGACGTGCGGTCTCTGCCGCCGTTCTGCTGTTGCTCCTGGCGGCTGCCGGCTACGGCCTTGCCCAGGTCTGGCCGAGTGGCTCGCCGGCCGAAGCCGGCTCGTCTCACGGCGCCACGGGTGCCGGCAACTCCAGGGCGACCGGCCCAGCCCGGTCCTCGCCGCCGGCCACGCGCCCCAAGCCCACCGGCACCGTCACGCTGTCGGCGGTCGGGGACACCATGCTGGGCTACGCCGGCACGCTGGCGCCGGATCCCGACAGCTACTTCGACAGCGTCCGCCCGCAGATAACCGGCGATATCCGCTTCGCCAACATGGAGGGCACGCTCACCGACCTGACGTCGGGCAAGTGCGGTGCGAACTCGACCGCCTGCTACGAGTTCCGGGTGCCGCCCTCGTGGGCGCGCTACTTCAAGCACGCCGGGTTCACGATCGTGAGCAACGCCAACAACCACGCGTTCGACTTCTGGCAGGCGGGCCTGGACGACACGGTGGCGGCCCTCGACCGCGCCGGCCTCGCCCACACCGGCCGCACGCGTGAGATCGCCTACCTGCACGTGCACGGGCTGACCGTGGCCTTCATCGGCGTCGCCAGCTACCCCAATACCGGCCCGCTCAACGACTACCCGGCCGCCCGGCGCCTGATCCGCACCGCCGACCGCCACGCCGACATGGTTGTGGTCGCGATGCACGCAGGCGCCGAGGGCGTGGACGCCGAGCACCTGACCGGCCAGGATGAGATCTACGAGGGCGAGAACCGCGGAAACCCCGAGGCGTTCGCGCACATGGCGATCGATGCCGGCGCCGATCTGATCATCGGCTACAGCCCGCACGTGCTGCGGGCGATGCAGGTCTACCACCAACGCCTGATCGCCTACAGCCTCGGCAACTT
The DNA here is from genome assembly GCA_045806525.1 of Gaiellales bacterium. GTDB lineage: Bacteria > Actinomycetota > Thermoleophilia > Gaiellales > JAICJC01 > JAICYJ01. The sequence goes on from JBJMJD010000040.1 coordinate 13,862, forward strand.
CGCCGGCTACCACAACTTCACGACCGAGGGCGCGCTGGGGGTGTCCGGCATCCTGCACGTGAAGCTGGCCGCCGATGGGCGGTTCCTGTCCGGCCGGATGGTCTCCACGGTGCTGGCCGGTGCCGGCCAGCCGCAGCTGGATCCGAGCGGCCAGGGCGCTGCTCTGGTCGAGCAACTGTCGCGTGAGGACATGGGCGCCCGCGGCGCGCATCTCAGCGCCGGCGGCGTGATCACGCCCTAACAGCGCCCCCGTTCGAGGTTCGTGATGATCACCCGAACGGGGGAATCGTCCTCCCCAGCCCTTCGCTATCTCTGAGATACGCGAAGGAGGGCGCACCGCGATCCCTCCGGGCAAACGCTCCCTCGGTACACCGCGATTACCGGGCTGCGGCGGCCCCTCCCAAGCGGATTCATGACGGATACCGCTCACCCCCGAAGGGAGGTGCGAACTGATGATCAAGTGGAACTATCGCGCGACCCGTGTCGCCCTCGTCCTTGGTGCTATCGCAGCCTTTGCGATCGCCAGCGGCGCCCAGACCAAGTGGCAGTAGCCGCACCCTCCGGTCCCCGGGCCACGGCACTCAAGTGCCGGCGGGAACCCGACCGATAAGCGTTGCAAGCTGTGACGAATTCGTCCCATACGTATCCGCCCCGGCTGCTCCGGTTCGTCGCTGTCATGTTGGCAGTGACGATCCCGGTGGCAGTCGGGGCAGTTCTCAAGATTGCATCAGCGCCGCCGGACGCCGGCACAGCCGTCGGAGTTGCGCTGTTCTTCGTGGCCGCGCTGGCCGCCGAGTACAAGCCGGTGCCGCTCGACGAGCAGGGTGGCCGCACCGTCTCGCTGGCGTTCGTGTTCCTGCTGTCCACGCAGTTCCTGTTCGGCTGGCAGTACGCCGTGCTGGGCGCCATCATCAGCATGGTGATCGTGCAGGTGCACAACCGCGCGCCGGCCGTCCGCACCATGTTCAACGGGGCCTCCTCAGGGCTCTCGGCATTCGTCTCGGCCGGTCCCGGTTTCATCCTCGGCTGGACGGTGTCGCCGCATCACGCGGGAGCGCTGACCGCGCTCGTGTTCATGGGTGGCGCGGCGTACGTCGTCACCAACGTGATCACCGTCGCGGCCGCGGTCTCGCTGTACACCGGTATCGGCATGCGCGAGATGCTGGAGGACTACGTCCGCCACTCCGGGCCGGCCTTCGCGATCATGGCGTTCATCGCCGCGCTGGCGACGTCGCTGTGGATGATCAATCCGCGCCTGGAGCTGCTGCTGGCCGGACCGCTGTTCGCGCTGGCGCTGTACCAGCGCTACGCCTACCGGTCGGTGGTGGCCACCCGCGACGCGGAGACCGACGCGCTCACCGGCCTGCGCAACCACCGCTCGTTCCAGACCGATCTGCGCGAGTCGCTCGCGCTGGGCGCGTCCACCCGTTCGCTGATGGGCCTGGTGCTGATCGACATCGACAACTTCAAGAGCATCAACGACCGCTTCGGCCACCAGGTCGGGGACGATGTGCTGATCGCGCTGGCGCGGCTGATGCGCGAGGAGTACGGCGACGCGCAGGCCTACCGGATCGGCGGCGAGGAGTTCGCGCTGCTCCTGCCCGACGACGGCGAGCAGGAGGCCTACACCGCCGTCGAGCGCCTGCACGCGCGTCTCTGGCAGACCATCTTTCCGCACGCCGAGCCGGTCACGGTCAGCGCCGGCATCGCCAGCTACCCCAGCAGCGCCGGTGACCGCGACCAGCTGCTGCGCGTCGCCGACGGCGCGCTCTACTGGGCCAAGAACCACGGCAAGAACCGCTCCTGCGTCTACAGCCCCACCGTTGTGCGCATCTACACGCCCGATGAGCTGGCGGAGTCGGCCGAGCGTCACGCCCGCCTGAAGGCGGCCGAGGGCCTGATCCGGGTGGTGGACGCCAAGGACACCTACGCCGGCGCCCACAGCCAGTCGGTGTCGCGGCTGGTGGAGGGCATCGCCCGCGCCATGGGCCTGGACGAGGAGACCGTCGAGCAGGTGCGGCTGGCCGGCCTGCTGCACGACCTCGGCAAGATTGCGATCCCTGACCGGATCCTGCAGAAGCCGGGCAAGCTTGATCCCGACGAGCTGCGCATCATGCGTGAGCATGCCGATCTCGGCTACCGGCTGCTCGAGGGCCTGGGGGTGTCGCCGGTCGACCGCTGGATCCGCCACCACCACGAGTGGTGGGACGGCAGCGGCTATCCGCTGGGACTGGCCGGCGAGGACATCCCGCTGGGCTCGCGCATCATCCTTGTCGCCGACGCGTTCGATGCGATGACCTCGGACCGCGTCTACCGCGCGGCCGGCAGTTCGGGCGAGGCGATCGCCGAGCTGCGCCGGCGCTGCTGGACGCAGTTCGACGCGCGTGTGGTGTCGGCGCTCGAGAACTACCTGGCCGCGCTCGGCGAGGATGTCCCCGAGCAGACCCCGGCGACCGCCTGATGTTCCTGCTGCCGACCGTCCCGATCGGGATCCTGGTGGGTCTGCTGCTGGGCGGCCGGCTGGGCCGGCTGGCGTACGTGCGGGTGTCGCGGCCGTGGCTGTTCTACCTGGCGCTGGCGTTGCAGATCGCGGCGTTTCCGTCGCTGTTCGTGCCGTGGCAGGCGGGCACCCAGGTGGCCACCGCGCTGTCGATCGGCTCGTACGGCTGCCTGGTGGTGGTCGCGTTCGCAAACCGGCACCTGTTCGGGATGCCAATCGCCGCCGCCGGGATGCTGTTCAACCTCGCGGCGATCCTTGCCAACGGCGGCCATATGCCGGCGCTGCCCAGCGCGATGCGCGACGGCGGCCTTGACTTCTCGGGCGTGCACAACAACAGCGTTCGCGAGGCGTCGCCCAACCTGGCCTGGTTCGTCGATCGGTGGGCGGCACCGGGCTGGGTGCCGTTCGGCAACGTCTTCTCGATGGGCGACGTGCTGATCGCGGTCGGCGCGATCGTGGTGATCGCCGCGGCGATGGGCGCGCGGCTGCCGTTCCGGCGCACGCCGGCGGTCGAGACCGACCCGGCCTAGGAGCCGGCGCCGCCGAGACGCTTGACCAGGTAGGAGTGCTGCTCGCCGTGGTAGCGGCGGACGCCGGCGGCGTCGTGATAGTGGTAGCCGTCGTAGTACTCGCCCTGGCCGCTGTCACGGTAGCCGCGGCGGTGGTAGATCGACCGAGCGAGCGCGTTGTCTGGATTGGAGACGGTCACGGACAGGCCGATGGTGTCCCAGCCGGCATCGCGGGCGGCTCGTTCGGAGGCGTCAAGCAGGGCGCGGCCAAGTCCGTTGCCGCGGTAGGGAGCGGCCACCTGCAGGTCGGACAGCTGTGCGCCGCCCAGCGCCCGCTCGGAGGCATGCTCGGGCTTGACCAGGAAGACCCACCCGGCCGGCTCATCGCCCGACCAGGCGACGAAGTAGGTGCCCTCGCCGGCCAGCTGCTGGCGCATGCGAAGCTGGTGACGGCTCTCGCGCTCGGGGTACGCGGCATCGAGCACGGCCACCTCGGGCTCGGTGATCGGGTGCACCTCGAGTGGCTCGCGCATCGCGCCGAGTGTACCTGGCGGGTGCTTGTGGACCTGGGCGGCGGGGTTTGGGACGGGATCGGCTTTTAGGGCTGGTGGTTAGGGATGCGCCACTTGGCGGTGTCGGGGAGTGTCGTTTGGGGTTTGGCGAAAACGTGTGACGTCTTGTTGCCCTCACGGCTGCGTTTGGTTGGCAAACTGATCCGCGTGTCCTCGTCCTATCTTCCGTCGCTGTATAAGGCTCGTAAGGTGCCGGCCAAGCAGCCTGTGTGTGCGATCTGCGTGGATCGCACGCGGGGAAGGACGCAGCGCGTTGGCTTCGGCTATGGCGTTGAGGTATGGCTCTGCGAAGGGCACGCCTCGGTCGCCTTTCTCACACAACGCAGCGGTCGCGATCTGGTGTTGACGCTGACCGGCGTATGGCGGGCGAGCGGGTGCTTGACGGCTGCTCGGCATCGCGCGATGGATGCGCATCTGGCCGCGTTGAGGGCACGTCCGCGGCGCAGCCGGCCGGGGAGCTATGCGTGGCCGAAGATGCGCCTGCGTGCGGAGCGCGCCTTCGCCAAGGGCGCACCCGTGGCGATCGTTCGCACGCACATCCTCGCCGCGACCTACACCAACGCCGAGCCACCCAGCCGCCGCACCATCCAGCGCTGGCACCACGAGCGCCGCTGGGCGCTGCCACCACCCCCGGCTACGACGGTGGTGCCGTGACCGGCGGCGCCGAGTTGAAGTCCAGGTAGTGCTCGCGCATGAAATGCGCGGCCGTCGTCATCCACAGCCGCTTCACCAGGTGCGTCCGCTTATCGATCAGCAGCCTGAAGAAGGTCGGCCCCTGCGCCACCCCCAGCGTCACCTCCACGCCATTCCTGGTCGTTCCCGTCACGTACGCCGCCAGCGCCCCGTTCGCCCAGTACGGGTCGGGCAGCTTCAGCGGCTGGATCGGCTGCTTCACCCAGATGCCGTTCTGCAGGTCCCAGCGGTGGCCGCCGATCACACGTGACTGCGCGCCTCCGTGCACGTCGATCGACAGCCGGTCGGGCGCACTCACGACGAATGTCGTGTCCACCGAATGCACCGGATCCGAGGCGAGGTGGTTCTCGAACCGCACCGAGTGCAGCGCGCGCAGCGACCTGGCGGTGTCGCGCACCAGCGCCGCCGCAGGCTGCGCATCCGCCGCCGGCAGCGCGAGCGTGGCGGCGACCGTCGCGCGGCCGGGCCGAAGCACCGCTACCGCCAGCGGCCCGGCCCTGCGGCTGACCGGCGCCTCGAAGCACACCTCGGGCGTCTTCAGGCACGGCGTCGCCAGCCGGCCGTTTGCTGTGACGGCAACGAGCCGTGATGCGGACCCGTCCTGTCCCAGCACGGTAAAGCGGACGCGGTGGTTGCCGATCCGCTGTGCCGCGACCGCCAAGTCGGATGCCTCTCCGGCCGCCAGCGGGCCGGTCGCAAGCGGGGTCGGGGGCACCCCCTCGCTGTGAACCGCCTCGCCGATGTCGAGCGACGTTGACCAGGCGTGCCCGTCCGCCGTCGCGCGGGCCGACACTGCGCCCGCGTCGAGCTGCGGCGCCCAGACCAGCCAGGTGTGAGGCCCGGTCGCGATCAGCTTCGCGGCCACCGGCGTGCCGTCGCCCTGCTGCAGCCGCAGGCCGGGCTCCGTCGTCACTGACGGCAACGACAGCCGGATCGCGTTTGGCCCGGCCGTCCCCGGCCAGACGCTGAGCTGCCCGCCGTTCTGTAGGGCCACGGTGGCCGCTCCGCCGGTCGCGGTGGTCGCTCCGGAGACGGCGGCGGGCCTGCTCCCTGGTGGCAGGTTGGTGAGCAGTGCGACCGCCGCCACCACCGCCGACAGCACCACCAGCTCGGCCGTGACCGACCGTCGCAGCATCTGGTACCGGCCCAGAAACCGGCGGCTGCGGGCGGCGACGGCCAGCGTCATCAGCAGCAGCACCGTCTTTGCCAGCAGCGTGCGGCCGTAGGAGGTCGTCCAGATCTGCGACACGGAGGACAGCTCCCACAGCGCCCGCAGGCCGCCGGTCACCGCCAGCACCGCCACCGCGGCCACGGCCATCTGCGAGAAGCGGCCGGCGATGCTGGCGCGGGTGGTGTCGCGCAGCGGCTGCGTGAGGCCGCGCGTGGCATGGGGGGTGACCACAGCCAGCTGCACCAGCCCGCCGATCCAGATGGCGGCCGCGGCGACGTGCAGGGCGTCCAGTCCGATCACCAGCGGGCCGCGGCCGGGGTCGCCCGCGTGCCCGGAGATGCCCGGTGCGGCCAGCGCCCAGGCCCCGGCGATCGCTGCCGGCACCGCCAGCACGGCGGTCAGCCGTCGGCTGACGCCGACGGTGGCGTAGGCCAGCGCGACCAGGATCGTGAACACCGCTGTCACGTCGATGCCGCGCCCGAACTGGCGGCCGAACCGGGTCGCGTCCAGCGCCGAGGCAACCGGGCCGCGGTGATCGAACGCCTCCCAGAAGCTGACTCCCGCCACCTGGGCGCCCTGCCGCGTCAGCGCCACCCAGCCCCCGGCAAGCACCAGAACCGCTGACAACGCCAGCACCTGGTTGGCGCGGTGTCGCTCGCGCAAGCCCATCAGCCTTCGCGGCTCGCCGGTCACGGCGGCGGTGCCAGGCTGGTAGGCGGCCACGCGGTAGACGACGCCGCCGACCAGCGTCAGCAGGCCGGCGAAGTAGAAAGAGCGGGCGATCAGGAACGGCCAGTCGGTGCGAGCGTCCTGCGACTCCGCCTGCGGCACCGGCCCGCCGCTGCCGACGCCGAACGCGTACACGCCCGAGATCAGGTGGCCGTCCGTGGAGACGATCGCCCAGCGCACGGTGTAGTCGCCGGCAGCCAGGCGCTGCTGCAGCGGCACCACCAGCTGCTTGGGGTTGCCCGGCGCGTTCGTGGCCGGGCCAGCCATCACCGACCTGCCGGCGGCATCGACGACGGTGGTGCCGCCGCTGACGGGGCGGATCTGCTGGTCGAACGTGAGCACCAGCTGGTGCGGAGGGGTGGCTACACGCGTGCCTGCACCGGGCGTGGTGACGAGCAGCGTGGCGTGCGCCTGCGCCCAGGCCGGCCAGATCAATGGCAGCGCCAGCAGCGCGAGCAGTGCGGCCGCCCGTCTCATTCCCGGGCTCCGGCACGGCAGCGCGCGGCGGCCGGCTGGGCCGGCCCGTGCATCGGGGTGGCGCATGGCATGCTGTGGCGCAGTGGAACTCCTGACCGACGGCGGCTGGGGGCGGGTCAGGCGGTCAGCGGCGGTGCCCGGTCGCGGCGACGCCATGCGGGCAGGCCGCGGGCCGCAGCGGCGGCCGGAGCGCGTCGCACCACCTGCTCCGAGAGCCGGGGCGCCGCCAGCGCCGCCAGCGCGCGCCGCTGCGTGTGCACGTCGATCAGCTGCACCAGCACCGCGGCCACCACCGCCAGCGCCAGGTGCAGGGCCAGCGATCCGTGGGCGCCCGGGTGCGCCGGCGCACCGGCTGCCAGCAGCGCCAGGTGCGCGGCCGTCTGCGCAGCCAGCATCGCCGGGATCAGCGCGGCCAGCGAGGCTGTCTCCCGGATCTCTCCGGTCCGCGCCACCAGCGTCCAGCCGCGCCACATCACCAGCGCGGCGATGCCGGCGCCGCCGAGCGCCGCGAACGCCCAGTGCGGATCGCCCAGAGTGGCGAGCCCGCCGTGGGCGATCGCCGCCGTGACGGCGGCAAGGGCGGCGAATGTGAGAGCGCGCAGGCCGGCCACCCCTGAAGTATCGCAGGGGCCGGCCGATCGGATCGGTGATCGATCCGGCGGGCCGGCCGGTGGATCGCCCTACGCCACCAGATCCAGCGGCGTGTAGCTGCCCGCGTTGGGGATCACGTCGGCCGGGTCGGTGCCCATCCAGTCGCCCAGCAGGTTGGTGTAGATCTGGCGGTAGTCGGTCGGCACCTTCAGGTTGCCCCACTGGTCCAGGTCCGCGTCCGAGATGCCCGGGAACTCGGCCGCGAGGCCGCCCTTCGCGTGCTTGCCGATCACCAGCGCCAGTCCGCCGGCGCCATGGTCGGTGCCGCCGCCGCCGGAGTCGTTGTCCTCGACCCGGCGCCCGAACTCGCTCCATACCAGCGTGATTACGCGGTCGGCGAGGCCGCGCGCCTCCAGGTCGGCCTGGAAGGCGGCGAGCGTGGTGGACATCCGCGACAGGTTCTGCGCCTGGCGGCTGACCTGCGAGTCGTGGAAGTCCCAGCCGTCGTCATAGGAGACGCATGCCACGCGCATCCCCAGATTCGAATCCAGCATCCAGGCCAGGTTGGACATGCGCTGGTCGAAGCTGGTGGTGCCGTAGCCGAGCCCGTTGGGCGGCAGCGTCGGCTGCGTCAGCGCGCTCAGCCGGCTGGCGACGTTGACCGCGCCGCCGACCGCGTCATCGGCAGCTGCCATGGCCTCGTTCGCGGCGCTGCGCACGGACAGCCCGGCCAGCGTGTCCACCATCAGCTGCGGATCCGACCACACGTTGTTCATCGTGAACTGTGCGTCCTCGACGCTCGACAGCACCGCGACCGGGTTGGACGCGCTCTTCAGCGAGCCGTCCAGCGACCAGCCGGCTGAGACCGCCTGCAGCGGGTTGTCGGCAGCGCCGTTCTGGTCGACCCAGCGGCCCAGCCAGCCGGTGGCCGGGTCGGGATCGAGCTCGCCGGCCTGCCAGAAGGCCCGCGAGTGGAAGTGCGAGAGGTCGGGCGGCATGTAGTCGACCGAGGGGATGACGGCGATCTTTCCGGCGTCGTACAGCTGCTGGAAGCCGGTCGCCGCCGGGTTCCAGGCCCAGTCGGGGTTGGCGGCGGCTCCGCCCAGCGGCAGGCAGTTGGCCGGTGCCAGCCGGATGTGCGGGCGCTTCGTCGCGTAGGCCGCGTAGTCGGACCCGGTGACCGGGATCAGGGTGTTGAGGCCGTCGTTGCCGCCGTCCAGGAAGACCGAGACGATGATCGGATCGGTGCCGGGCGTCGCCGCCTGCGCCGATGCCGCCTCCCAGATGTGACCCCAGTCGAGCATCGACGCGCCGTACACCGTCAGGAACGCGACCGCGCCGTTCCGCAGGAAGTCGCGGCGGCACATTCCCGCCGACTCGCCCTCGAGGACGGCGCGCGGGATCGGGACGACCTGGCCCTGGCGGCGCAGCATCGATCGACGGTGGGTGGACTGCCAGTCGTTGCATCCGCAGTGGTTCATCAGGTCGTGGCTCCGATCATGGTCAGTGGAGGAGTCCGTCAGGACCGGCCATCAGCATCGCCCGGATCACCGTCTGGCGCTCCACGTGGTCGTGGGAGTCCAGCGTCGGCCCGTTGCGCGCGGCGTAGTCGCTGGCGTAGGTCTCGAGCCTGGCACGGGTGTCGCTCGAGGCCCAGGGGTGGGAGAGCGCCGACATGGCCGCGGTGACCGCCGCCTGCGGCGTCTGGCCGCCGGGATCGGCGACCGTCTGGTAGAGCAGGTAGCCGGTGGTCTGCCAGTAGGCGTGGGCCGTGTTCGTGTTCAGGAACGCCGGGCCCTGCTTCCAGCCCGACACGTTGGGCGGGTAGAACGGCACCTGCCCCATGTTGTCCAGCAGCCAGCTCCAGCTGTTGCTCTTGATGAAGCGGCGCGTGTTTCGGAGGCCAGCGGCCACGAACACGATCGGCGGCTTCACCATGTCCGGCTCGTCCAGGTTCCGGTAAAACGCCGGGTGGTGCAGGATCACCTTCAGCAACGGCGCCAGCTCGAATCCTGAGCTCCTGTAGTTGCCCACCATCTGGCGCATGGCCGTCGCCGTCGGCGGCGTCGCGATGAAGTAGCTCCACAGGGAGTAGGCCAGGTAGGGCGCGTGGTTGGGGTGGTTCACCACCAGCCTGCAGACGTCACGCCAGTCCCAGGTACCGGTGTGACCGTAGATCGTCTTTTGGCCGGTGTCGTGGTAGCCGGCGTCCCAGAAGGTCGGGTTCTCGCGCTGCGTGACCGTGCCGGTCGCCGCCTTGTTCCAGTCGTAGCGCCAGCCGGTGAGCGCGCGCGCGGCCTCGTGGATGTCGTTCTGCGTGTACATGTTGGCGTTCGTCCAGAGGCCGTGCGTGAGCGACTCCAGGTTCGGGTCGTTGCCCAGGCAGAACAGCTCCATCACCTCGCGCCCGTAGTTCTCGTTGGGCTCCCACTTGCTCGAGTCAGCGCCGTTCAGCCACAGCAGCATGGCCGGGTCGATCGTGATCTGCTCGAGCAGGTCGTGGAAGTTCCCGACCGCGTGCCCGCGCAGCAGCCGGTTCTGGCGCAGCATGTGCCGGGTGTTGCCGACACCGGCGTTGGAGGTCGCGAACAGGTCGTGCAGGTTCAGCGTCATCCGCTCCACCAGCTGGTTTCGGCTGCGCACCATGCGGTCGAGCCACCACAGGCAGTCGTGGCCCCACAGGTCGAGCGGTTGCAGGCGGTTGCCGCCGTCGGTCGGGATCGGCCCGACTAGCACGTTCCTGCGAAACGGCGTCAGAAGCTCGGTCACGGCCCTCGGCAGCCCCAGCTTGACGTAGTGCGTGATCTGATCGTGGCCACCGGCGAAACCGGCGCGCCACAGCAGTCGCTGGAAGTGCGCGCGCGTCGGTTTGGACGGCAAGACCGGATAGCTGTACGCCACGGTGCAACCCCGCTGCTCGAGAACAGAGACCCAGGGCTGGTATCGACGCCCGCAGCGCTCGCTTCACCCCCAGATCGGGGGGATCGGCGTTGACCCGTTACGGCGTGTTCACGAGGCCGCTGGTGTCGACCACTTCCAGGTCGCGGCCTGTGATGCGGTTGAGCGTGCGCAGGTCGTCATCGCTGAACCGCGTGTTGGACACGCCGCTGACGTACCAGGGTGAGCCGTTGTCGGCCAGGATCATCCCGTAGCGCTGGAGCGCCACGGCCACCACGCGCGCTTGAGGCGACAGCTGCGACAGGTCGAACGAGGCCTTCAGCCGAACGCGCAGCCCCATCGGAGGCAGCGAGGCCGAGCTGCCCGAGCCGGCGTCATGCCGGGCCGGGTAGATGTGGGCGCCGCGCGTCAGCGGCGCGGTGAACCGCAGGGCGTGGTCGATCACGCCCGTGGCCACCTCCGGGTAGCGCACCAGGCCGGGCAGGATCGGCAGCCCGGCGGCGTCGGCGCTGGTCCAGCCGTCCGGCCGCAACGCGTTCGAGGTCATCTTCCAGACCGCGCCCGAGCCGGCCCGCCAGCCTCGCCTGGTGTGCCGCACGTTCCACATCTCGTAGAGCTTGCATGTGCCGCGGTCCACGATCAGCATGTGGTGGTCGCTGCCGGCCTCGATCCGCGGCCGCCTGGGGATCGGGTAGCCGACGTGGTCGGACTGTGAGCTGTAGTCGAAACGCACCGTCAGCTTCCGCTGCGAGCCGGCGACGGTGTTGTAGGGGATGCCGTAGCCCCTGTAGGAGCCGAAGTCCGGATGCAGGCCGGTGTCGAGGCCGATCTTCGCGATCAGCGTGTCTGAGTCGGTGGCCACAGGCAGCGCCGAGACGTCCTGGTTCCACACGTTGCCGGCCGGGAATACGGGACAGGCCGGTGCCGACGGAAGCGGCGCGGCCTGAGGCGTGGCGGCGCCGGCCGTGAGCCCGGCGGCCACGACCAGCGTCAGTGCTGCGGCGGCGCGTCGCATCCCCATCCGCTCAAGCATCGTCGGATCGGCATCGCTGCTCGACCCCCAAGCGGGTGCCGCCGATACAGTTCGTGCGATGGCCATGTACGACGCAGACCCGATCCCGACCCGGCGCCCGCTGACGCATGACGAGCTGCCGCAGCTCGAGCCCGGCGACTACGTCCGGCTGCAGGGGATGCCCGGTGATCTGCCGTCGCATGCGCAGCTCGAGGGCGCGTTCGGCCGGGTCGTGCACGTGGCCGGCGCCAGCGTGATGCTGGAGATGGACGAGCCGTATACCGCCGGCGGCCTCACGCACCGCACCTTCTACGGCTCGCCCTACCAGCTGAAGAAGGTCGAGCCGGTCGGCCGCATGGGCGCGCGCAACCTGTTCGACGAGCCCGACGACGCCTGACCCGTGGCGATTGCGGGCGACCCGACCCGGCCGTACCCTCGATGCGTGAGTGGCTACTGGCAGAACGTGCTGTTGCTCGCCGTCACCTTCGGCGCCGTCTGGCATATGGCCTGGAACGGCACGTGAGCGCTTACCCGACGGCCGCGTGCTCCGGCGCCGACGACTCGGCCTCGTCCGCGAAGCGCAGCGCGACCACGTAGGCGTCGCGCAGCACCGCGTCGGCTCGTGGCGAGGGCGTCAGGCACTCGAAGCGCCCACGTTCGTAGGTCAGCACCCAGTCGAGCACCTCGCCCAGGTGTCCACTGCGCTCGAGCAGCGCGTCCGACACCTCGGGTGACAGCGGCAGCTCGCTCAGCACGTCCCGCATGCTCGTGTTCATGAAGGCGTCCACCACCGAGAACAGGCCGACGGTGAAGTGCGCGTCGGCGTCGGCACGGTCGAGCGCCTGTGCCACCAGCTCGCACATCTTGGCCCGCATCATCGCGGTGCGGATCAGCTCGCCGGGCTGGTCCTCGATCCCCGCCAGCGTCATCAGCAGCGCCCAGCTGCGCACGTTGCGCACGCCCAGGAGCATCAGCGCCTCGCGCACCGAGCTGACCTTTCGCGGCAGCAGGAAGTAGGCGGAGTTGATCCAGCGCAGCAACCGGATGCTGAGGCCGAGATCGTTGCATATCGCGTGCTCGAGGGCATCCAGCTCGCAGTCGGGGTCATGCAGCACTGCCATCATCCGCATCTGGGCGAGGCGGTTGGCGGGGATGCCGTTGCCGGCGACCGCTCTGGGGCGGCAGAAGAAGTAGCCCTGGAAGTAGTCGAAGCCGGCCTCGTTGCAGAACTCGAAGGTCGTGTGGTCCTCGATCCCGGTGGCGATCAGCTTGACGTTGTAGGGCTTCAGCCCGGCCACCTGCTCGGCCAGCTGGTCAGGGGTGAAGGCCTGTACGTCGAGCTTCACGTAGTGGGCGACCTCGAGCAGCGGGCGGCTGTCGTCGCGCATCACGAAGTCGTCGAGGACGATCGTGTAGCCCAGCCCGGACAGCCGCGTCAGCTCGGCCAGGACCTGTGGATCGAGCACGTCCGGGTGGTGCAGCTCGAGCGCCACCCGCCCCGCCGGGAGCAGCGTCGCGAGGCCGTGCATGACGAAGTCGCGGGTGACGTTGACGAAGCCGGGGCGTCCCCCAACCAGCGCGTCCAGCCCGATGTCTGCGAAGCTGGTGACCACGGTGCCGGCGATCGCGACCTCGGTGTCGCCGGCGCGGAACACCAGCTCGTAGGCGTGCACGCCGAGCGCCCGGTCGTAGATCGGCTGCCGCGCGGCGAAGCTGGGCGCGCTCTCGCCGGTGGCGCCGGTCTCGATCGCCCGCGCCAGCGATGGTGGCGGCCACGACGCAATCCGCCGTGCCTCGGAACACGTTCCCGCGATCATGCTGACCCCCTCCGTCTGTGCTCACTACCCTGAGTGATGATCGGCCGCAGACGCGGATGGCTGATCCCCCGAACGGCGGCCTTGTCGCGGGATTGCGGATGCGACGGTTGGGATCAGCTGTGGCGGATCGACTCCACGCGCGCTACAGCGTGAGCCCGCCGTCGATCGGCAGCGCCACACCGGTCACGTAGGCGGCCTCCTGCGAGGCCAGGAACGCGATCGCCGCGGCCACCTCACGGGCCGCGCCCAGCCGCGCCAGCGGAACCGACTCGCGCAGGTGCCGCTCGCCCGCCTCACGGTCGTCCATCATCCGCAGCATCGGGGTATCGATCAGCCCGGGGCAGACGCAGTTGACGCGGATCCCGTGCGGCGCAAGCTCGACCGCCATCTGCCTGGTCAGCGCGACCACGCCCGCCTTGCTGGCGTTGTAGTGGGCCGTCGGCTCGCCGGCGTCCGCCGACAGCGCGGCGGTCGAGGCCAGGTTGACGATGCTGCCCCCGCCGCCGGCGGCGATCATCGAGCGCGCCACCTCGCGGCCGGTCAGGAACACGCCGCGCAGGTTGATGGCCTGGACGTCGTCCCACTCGGCGGAGGTCAGCGTCAGGAACGGCTCGATCCGGTAGATGCCGGCGCTTGCCACCAGCAGGTCCGGCGCCCCGCCCAGCAACCCGGTGGCGGCGGCCACGGCGTCGGCGATCATCACCTCGTCGCGTACGTCGGCTGTCAGGTCGGCGTCGTGCAGGTCGAGTGTCGCCACGCTCGCGCCGCGCTCGCGCAGCAGCGCCGCCGTGGCCGCGCCAATCCCGGAGCTGCCGCCCGTGACCAGGGCGCGCCGGCCGGTCAGGCCGGGACCCTCGCTCACCGCGCGTGCGCGGCGATCTCGGCGCAGGTCGCGATCCAGACGTCGTCGCGCGCGCGCACCTCGGAGATGAACCGGTCGAGGAAGGCCAGCCGGTGCGGCCGCCCGATCACCTGCGGGTGCATTGTCACGATGCAGCAGCCGCCCAGTGCCACGATCCCGTCCAGCTCCGCCGACCAGATCTCGTGCACGTGTGACGGCGGCGAGATCGTTCGCGTCCAGTCGATACCGCTGCTGGAGAACCAGAAGTGGGCGGCGTCGTCAAGGATCCACTGGATCGGCAGCTCCACCAGCTCGCCGCCCGGATGCAGGTAGGGGTGCAGATCATCCATGTAGTTGGACGAGTAGGCGAAGCCGTGCTTGCCGAGCAACCCGATCGTCTCGGGCGAGAACTCCCATGACGGCGAGCGGTAGCCGACGGGGTCGGCACCGAGGCCGCGCAGCACGTCCAGCGCCCGCACCAGCTCGGCCTCCTCCTCGGCCGGCGACAGCTTGGCCGGGGACGTGTGCGTGTAGCCGTGGTGCCCCACCTCGTGCCCGGCGGCCAGGATCTCCGAAACGCGATGCGGGTGGCGCTCGGCCACGCGGCCGGGGATGAAGAAGGTCTGGCGCAGACCGTGGCGAGCCAGCAGCTCGAGGATCAGCGGCACCGCCACCTTGGCGCCATAGGTGCCCTGCGAGAGCACGCCCGGGCGGTTAGCGTTCTCGGGGTCGTCGCCGATCCACACTTCCTCTGCGTCGAAGTCGAAGGTGAAGGCCACCGCACCGCGCGCGCCGTTCGGCCAGTCTGTCATGGCCGTGAGACTACCGCGTCGCGGCCGGCTCGTCAGGGGCCCTCGCGAGCGCGTGCAGCCAGGTCTCGCCGCGCTCGTCGGTGGCCGGAGGCGAGACGGCGACCCGGCAGAAGCCGGCCTCCTGCAGCGCGGGGCGAGCTCGTCCTGCTCGTAGCGTGCGACGAAGCGAGGGGCGGCCCAGGTCTCGCTGCGGTTCGGCTCGAAGCCCTCGCTGGCACCAGCCTTGCATGCCCAGGTCAGGTGCTGGGCGAGATCGCGCCCCGCACCGCAGCCGAGGTCGGCGATCGCGATCGGGGCGGCGCCCGACCGTCGCACGATCGCAAGCGCTCGCTGTGGCAGCTGCACCAGCCGCGGCGGCATCTCCGCTCCGCGGGCGGCGTAGGAGGTGGCGATCGCGTCGTAGACGGCGACCGTCGACGCCGTCACGTCGGCTGGCGGCTCGGGAGCCGGCGCGTCGGGGATGGTGCTAATCGGCGGCGGTGACGTCGTCGAGCAGCCGGCCGAAGTCCGGGCCGTCGAACTCGAGCAGCGCCCGGTCGTACTTCTCCAGGCCCCATTCCCAGAAGTCGAAGTCGATGTCGGAGACACCGTCCTGAATGGAGGCCCACAGCGTCCAACCGTACTTGGACATCAGCCCCCACAGGCGCGCCCGGGCCACCTTGTTGCGCAGCGGCCGGCCGTAGTAGGCGGCCACCAGCTGGTCGAGCTGGTCAAGCGAGAGGTTCGACTCGCTCCAGACGTTGCCGAGCTCGAAGCAGGCGTCGTTGTTGCCGGAGTACTCGTAGTCGATCAGCCGGAGCTCGCCGCCGGTGTCGATGAAGTTCTCGGCCAGCAGGTCGTTGTTACAGGGGACGGTGCCCTCGTCGCGGATGGTCATCGCACGCTCGATCTCGCGCACGGCCGGTTCGAACTCGAGGTAGCGGTCGGGCAGCTTGAAGCCGCGCTCCTGGACGAGCGCCAGGTAGCGGCGCTGGATGTCGAACATGTTGAAGTCATCGCGGAAGCGGGCGGCTCCGTGCAGGCGCCGGCAGGCGTGCGCCACCATCTCGATCTTGTCCCCGCGGCGCAGGTCCTCGGCGCTCTGTGTCTGGCCGTCGATGTACTCCAGCACCATCAGCGAGCGCTCCGGGATGTAGCCGATGACGGACGGGCCGACGCCCTCCTCGGCGGCGGCGACCGTGTTCAGGTACTCGTTCTCGCGGTCGATTGCGAGCATGCCCGAGTCCTTGGCCGAGATGCGCACGACGAAGGCGCCCTGGTCGGTCTCGACCTTGTAGTTGGTGTTCGTGAGGCCGCCTGCGAGCTCGGTGACAACGCGCTCGCCGCGCAGCTCGGGGACGACGTCGATCAGCTCGTCGATGGCTTTGTCGACCGGCATGGCGACCACTATAGTCAGTCCCGAAAACGTGGTACAGACCAGTTTCCCCGACCGCGCACAGGTCGTCGTCATCGGCGGCGGTGTCACCGGATGCAGCGTCGCCTACCACCTGGCGCTGGCGGGCTGGCGGGACGTGGTGCTGGTCGAGAAGGCTCAGCTGACCAGCGGTTCGACCTGCCACGCGGCCGGTCTGGTAACCCAGTTCAACCCGTCCCCGGCGATGATGCGGTTCCGCCGCTACAGCGTGGAGCTGTACGAGCGGCTGGGGGTGTTCGACCGGCTCGGCAGCCTCCGGATCGCCTCCAGCCCCGACAGCCTGGTCGAGCTGCAGCGTGGCGCGAGCCGGGCCCGCGGCATCGGGCTGGACGTGCACGTGCTGTCGCCGGACGAGGCGTTGGAGCGGATGCCACAGGCCAGCCGGGAGGATCTGTACGGCGCGATCTGGGTCGAGCAGGACGGCTGCGTCGACCCGCACACCGCCACGCACGCGCTGGCCGACGCCGCGCGTGAGCTGGGGGTGGCGGTGCTGCAGAACACGCGTGTGACGGGGATCGAGCTCGACGACCGGCGGGCGGTGCGGGCCGTGCTGACCAGCTGTGGGCGGATCGAGGCCGAGCACGTGGTCAATGCCTGCGGCATCTGGGCGCCGCAGGTGTCCGCCATGGTGGGGGCGTTCACGCCGTCGGTGCCGGTCGACCACCAGCACATCGCACTGCAGGCGGTCGAGGGGCACGAGCTGCCGCGCGACATGCCCTGTTTCCGGGACACCGACAACCTCGTCTACGGGCGTTCCGAGGCGGGCGGCGTGCTGTTCGGCGGCTATGAGCCGAACCCGGTCTCGCGCTGGCTGGACGGGGTGCCGTGGGATCACGCGGCGAGGAACCTACCCGCCGACGAGCAGCGGTTCGCCCAGCTCTGGAGCGGCGCGGCGCGGCGATTTCCGTTCCTGGAGGATGCGGGCATGGTCACGCTGGAGTGCCACCCGGATGCGATGACGCCGGACGGGAATCCGCTGCTCGGCCCGATGCCGCGAGTGCCCGGGTTCTGGATGGCGGCGGGGCTGTCGCTGAACGGCTTCGGCGGGGCGGGCGGGATCGGAAAGACGATCGCGGAGTGGATGACGGACGGGGAGGCCGAGCTCGACGTGCACGGCATGCGGGCCTGGCGGTTCGGAGATGCGTACCGACCGCCGGCGCAGGTGGACGCGGCCGGACGCGAGGTCTACCGCTACTACTACCGGCTGCGGTATCCGGACGACCACGACGAGTGGGGCCGGCCCAACCGGCTGAGCGCGCTGCACGGACGGCTGCAGGACGCGGGTGCGGTGTTCGGCGTGAAGAACGGCTGGGAGCGGGCCGACCACCTTCGCCCCGGGCACCCGTGGCGCCGGGCCGGTGCCGACCAGCGCCGGTACGGCTGGACGCGGCCGCCGTGGTTCGACGCTGTGGGCGGAGAGCACCGGGCGATCCGGGAGCGGGCCGGGATGATCGACATGTCGTCGTTCGGCAAGATCGAGCTTGAGGGCCCGGGCGCGCTTCCGCTGGTGGACAGGGTCTGCGACAACCGCATCGACCGGCCGGTCGGCAGCGTCATCTATACCCAGTTTTTGAACCCCCGCGGCGGGATCGTCGCCGACGTCACGGTGACGCGGCTGGGCGAGCAACGGTTCCGGGTGGTGACGGGAGCGGGCGCCGTCGAGTCGGACCTGGGCTGGCTGCGCCTGCACATGCGAGACGAGGACGGGCCGGTGGAGGTGCGCGAGGTGACCGAGCAGCTGTCGGTGATCGGCATCTGGGGGCCGCGGGCGCGGGACATGGTCGCGGCGTGCAGCGACGACGACGTGTCATCGGCGGCCTTCCCGTTTCGCACGGCACGCGAGATCCGGATCGGCGAGCCGGTGCTGGCGCAGCGCATCACCTACGTCGGCGAGCTCGGGTTCGAGCTGTACATCGAGACCCGGGATGCGGTGCAGGCGTGGGACCGGCTGGCGGCCGCCGGGCGCGAACACGGCCTCGCGATCGCGGGGTACCGGGCGTTGGAAGGCCTGCGGCTGGAGAAGGGCTACCGCTACATGGGCAGCGACCTGACGGGCGGAGACACGCCCTACGAGGCCGGGCTCGGTTTCTGCGTGGCGCTGGACAAGGGCGAGTTCATCGGCGGTGAGGCGCTGCGGGCGGGCGGAACGGAGCCGTCGCGGCGGATCCGCACGCTGCTGGTGGGCGGTGACGACTACCTGCCGGCCTACGGCGGCGAGGCGGTGCTGGTGAACGGGACGACGGCCGGGCGCGTGCGGAGCGTGGCGTACGGCCACACCGTGGGGCGGACGATCGCGTTCGCGTACCTGCCGGCCGACCTGGCCGACGACGTCAGCGTCGAGGTCGAGGTGCTGGGCCGGCCGGTCGCCGCCGAGCTGGCCGCAGACGTGCTGGTCGACCCCGAACACACCCGTGTCCGCGGATGACGCCGTGACCGGCGCGTGACACGCAGAAGCGCAACGACCCCGACGCCGCCGCAACGATTCCGGCTCTATCCGAACCATCTTGCACCGCCGGCGCGCCACGAACATCACGGCCCTCGGCCGGCCGCCGCTCAACCACGCGGCCGCGGATCACGACCTCGAAACGACCCGTCACGATCGCGTGCCCGACGGCTCACGCCGGGCGAGTGGGAGTCAAACACCGATTGAGGGCGGTCGGGCGTTGCACGGCTGTGTGACCGCTGTGACAGTCAGCTGATCGTCACGGTCTTCACGGGCGAGTAGTCGCTGGCCTTGCCCATCGCTGAGTTGGGGTATCGCGCCCGGAACCTCCACGTGGCCCTGGTGTGCGGTCACGTTGACCCGGTTGAAAACGAGCATGCCGCCGGGGCCGACGGACAATGGCACCGTGACCGCCGCGCTGCGCGCGGCACTCGTGATCATCACCGCACCCACGGCCACGCAGCAAACGCCTGCGATTGCCACCGCCAGCATCCTGCGATCGCCCATGTCCTGTCCTCCGTCGCTCGGGTTTGCCGACGACCGACGCCGGCCCTCCTGCGGATACGCCGCCGGGCGGCGATCAGATTCGCGACTACCGTGCCCGCATGGCCGAGAAGCAGCATCCGACGCTGTCGTTTCCCGACCGACAGGCCTGGCGTGAGTGGCTCGAAGGCCAGCCGGAGGGGAGCGAGGGCGTCTGGCTGAAGATCGCCCGCAAGGGCAGCGGCATCGCGTCGGTGACCCACGCGGAGGCGCTGGAGGTGGCGATCAGCTTCGGCTGGATCGACGGCCGCAAGCAGTCCTACGACGAGCACCACTGGGTGCAGCGCTTCGCTCCCCGCGCCCGTCGCAGCAGGTGGTCGCAGGTCAACCGCGCCAAGGCCGAGCTCCTGATCGAACGCGGCGAGATGCAGCCGTCCGGCTTGCGCGAGGTCGAGCGCGCCCGCGCGGACGGTCGCTGGGACGCCGCCTATGCGCCGCAGAGCGCCGCCCGGGTGCCTGACGACCTCGCGCGCGAGCTCGACCGCGATCCCGCCGCCCGTGCCTTCTTCGAGTCGCTCGACAGCCGCAACCGCTACGCCATCCTCTACCGCATCCAGGACGCAAAGCGCCCCGCGACCCGCGCCCGGCGGATCGAGGCCTTCGTCGCCATGCTCGCCCGCGGTGAGCGCATCCACCCCTGACCGCTAGGCCTGCGACGACGCCGTGGGCAGCTGCTCGCGCCACAGGATCCACGCCACCGGCGACACCACCACAACCGCCGCACCCACCGCCAGCGCGCCCACACCGGAGGTCTCCAGCCCGTAGCCGCCGACCAGCGCCATCGATGCGCCCAGCAGCGATGCGATCAGGTCGTTGAAGCCGAGCAGCTTGCCTCGCTCGAGCGCGCTGCTCAAGTCGGCAAGCTGTGCCGTCGCCGCGACGAACGAGATGTTCCAGCCGATGCCGAGCCCGAACAGCAGCACCGCCGTCGCCGGCACGCTCTGCACCCACTGCAGGGACAGCACCGACACGCCCATCACCAAAAGCCCGGTGGCCAGCGCGGGCGTACGCCCGATCCGGTCGATCAGCGTCCCGACCACCATCACCAGCGCATACATGCCCAGCACGTGCGCGCCGATGATCGGAAACACCGCGTCCTGCGCATGGTGGTGTACCTGCACCACCACATACCCCGACAGGTTCATGACGGACACCATCACCGCGAAGCTGGCCAGGCTCGCGGCCATCGCCGGCAGCACGCCTGGTCGGCGCAGGATCTCGGCCAGCGGCGCCGCCTCGCCCGGCGGCGGTGTCCCCTGCTGGGCGCCGATCTGGATCGCGATCTCACGCGTGTCCGGCCGCACCAGCATCACGATCGACATCGCCACCAGCGCGATCGCGGCTGCGGCCAGCCACGGCACCGTCAGCACGTCCGGGTCGACCCGCTTGCCCGCGAACATCGGGCTGAACACCGCCGGGCCCAGGATCGCCCCGAACACCGACCCGAACAGCACGTAGGAGATGCCGCGGGCGCGGCGCTCCGGCGTGTACATGTCGCCCGCCGCCGTCCGGATCAGGAGCGACGTGGCCATGCCCACGCCGATCAGCACCAGCCCGGCCAGCAGCGCCGGCACCGACGAGGTGCGCGTTGCCAGCGCGTTCAACGCGCATCCGCTCGAGAGCGCCACGAACCCGACCGCCAGCACCGGCCGGCGCCCGTGGCTGTCCATGGTGCGTCCGGCGATCACCGCCGTCACGCCCGACGACGTCAGAAAGATCGCCGGGCCGAGACCCAGCAACCCGGCGTGGCCTGTGACCAGCACGAAGGTCAGTGTCGACACGGCCGCGGCCAGCTGCAGCACCACCGAGTTGACCGCGCTGGCCGTGGACAGGAGCAGCGTGTTTCGGCGGATCACCGGTGCCAGGTCGACTGTCATCTGCACGAACCCTCGCACAGGGCGGCGTATCATCGCCAGCGAAGGATGCCCGACAAAGCCACAGCAGAGATCACGGCGGCCGGCCGTACCCTCGTCCTCTCGAATCCGGCGAAGACGTTCTTCCCGGAGCGGGGCGAGACGAAGCTCGATCTCGCCAACTACTACCTGGCCATCGAGCAACCGCTGATGCGCGCCCTGGGCGGCCGTCCGGTGCTGATGGAGCGCTATCCGGACGGCGCCGGTGGACCGTCGTTCTTCCAGAAGCGCGTGCCCAAGAACGCGCCCGACTGGCTGCAGACCACGACCGTGCAGACGCCCAACGGCACACCGTCGCAGGCGCTGGTCGCGGCCGACGTCGCCCACATCGTGTGGGCCGTCAACCTCGGCTGCATCGGGCTGCACGTGTGGCCCTATCTGGCGGCCGACCCGGACCACACCGATGAGCTGCGGATCGACCTTGACCCCTCGCCCGGCGTCGATCTCGCCATGGTCAAGGAGGCGGCCACCGAGACCCGGGCGCTGCTCGACGAGCTCGGCATAGAGGGGCATCCCAAGACCACCGGCCGCAACGGCATCCACGTCTACGTGCGGCTGCGGCCCGAGCAGGACTCGTTCGTGGTACGCGAGGCGGCGGTGGCACTGGCCCGCGAGCTGGAGCGCCGCAGACCCGATCTGACCACCGCCGCGTGGTGGAAGGAGGAGCGGGGCGAGCGCGTGTTCGTCGACTTCAACCAGAACGCGCCCCACAAGACGGTGATCGGCGCCTGGACGGTGCGGCCGCGACCCGGCGGCCAGGTCTCCATGCCGTTCGCGTGGGACGAGCTCGAGGATATCGATCCACAGGTGCTGACACTGGCGACCGTCCCCGCGCGCGTTGCCGAAAAGGGCGACGCCTGGGAGTCGATGCCGGAGCGGCCGCAGTCACTGGAGCCGCTGATGGAGATGCACCGCCGCGACATGGCGGCCGGCCTGATGGATGCTCCCTGGCCGCCGGTCTACCCGAAGATGCCGAACGAGCCGGCGCGCGTCGCGCCCAGCCGGGCCCGCAAGCCGGACCGGTAGCTAGAGCCCGTTCCGCCGCGCCCATAGGCAGGCCTGCATGCGGTCATCGACGCCGATCGTGCGAAAGGCGCTGGTCAGGTGCGCCTTCACCGTCTTCTCGCTGATCTCGAGCCGCCGCGCGATCTGCTTGTTCGGCAGCCCCTCGGCCACCAGCCCCAGCACCTCCCGCTCACGCCCCGTCAGGGCGTCCAGCCGGTCGGGGGTGCGCTGCGCCGCCAGCATCGCGCGCGCGGCCCGCGGATCGAGCGGCGACTCGCCACGAGCGGCCGCGTGGATCGCGTGCAGCAGCTGCCCGGGCTCGGCGTCCTTCAGCAGGTAGCCGATCGCCCCCGCATCCAGGGCCTGCGTGACCCGCTCGCGGTCCATGAACGACGTCAGCACGATCACCTGCACCGCGGGAGCGCGCTCGCCGATCTGGCGCGTCGCTTCGACCCCGCCCAGCCCCGGCATCGAGAGATCCATCAGGGCGACGTCGGGGCCCAGCTCGGCGCAGATCTCAACCGCGGCGGCGCCGTCGCCGCCCGATCCCACCACCTCCATCTCCGGGTCGGAGCCGATCAGCCGTATGAGCCCGTCGCGGACGATCGGATGGTCGTCGATCACCACCACCCGGATCACGATGCCGGCACCTCCAGCTGCACGGTGGTCCCTTCGCCCTTCGCCGACGTCACCTGCAGGTTGCCACCCGCCGACGTGGCCAGGTCGCGCAGCATGTCCAGGCCGAGGTGACCCTCCGCCCGCCGCTCCGCCAGGTCGGCCTGCTCGAAGCCGCGGCCGTCGTCGCTGATCCGCAGCCGCACCAGCCCGTTGCTGCGCTCGACGCCGATCCGGACGTGATCGGCGGCGGCGTGCGCGCCGGCGTTTCTGACCGCCTCCTGGGCGGTGCGGAACACCAGCTGCTCGACCTCGGTGGGGAGTGCCAGATCGTGCTGCACGTCCACGCTGACGTCGATACCCCGCGCCGTCAGCGGCGCGACCAGGTCGGGCAGCGCCGCCGCCAGTCCCTGGTCGCGCAGTCCCGGTGGGTAGATGTCAAGCAGCAGCGATCGCAGCTGGCGGATCGCATTGCGCGTGCCGGCCGCACCCTCCGTCAGGGCCGCGCGCAGCTCCCGCGGCGGCCGGTCGTGTTCGACCGCCGCCGCCATCTGGAACGACTGTCCTGCCAGCTCCTGGACGACGCCGTCGTGCAGCCCGGCGGCGATCAGCTGCCGCTCCCGGTCCGATGCGTCGACGGCGTGCTGGAGCAGCTGCTCGCGGTCGCGCTGGGCGTTTCGGATGCGCCGGGCCATGCGCCAGGCCAGCGGGATCTGCAGCGCGGCCAGCACCAGCAGCGCCACGATCCCGACCGGCGCGAACAGCCTTGCGACGCTGCGGCTGTTTCCGGCGATCGCGCTCGAGCGCAGGTACTCCTCGAACAGCACCGGCGTGCCATCGTGGGCACGCAGGCCCAGGTACACCGACGTCAGCTTTGCGAAGTGGCGCTCGTACACGTTCTCGGGGGCCGACAGGTCGGAGACCTCAGCGGTGGCGGTCTTGCTGCGCAGCGCCTGCAGCTCGTCCGGCGCCAGCACGAACCGCCGTCCGATCAACCGCGGCTCGTCGGAGTAGAGGATCTTGCCCTCGGCGTTCCAGATCTTGACGCGAGCCACGCTGGGCGAGAGCACGCGGGTGCGCACGATCCGATCGAGCCGGGCGATCGCCCGCCGATCACCGCGCACGACGTTGGTGGTTAGCGCCGGCTCGACGATACCGTGGCCGGTCACCGTCGTCACCTGCTTGGCCTGCCGCAGGGCCTCAGACGTGGCCAGGCTGCGAAGCGCCAGCGCGCCTGCAATCCCGACCAGCACCAGCACCGCCAGGCCGGACAGCGCGAACACCGCCACCGGCCGCAGGATCCCGCCGCGGCTCATAACCCCGAAACCTGCGTCTGCATGGCACCCAGGATGCCCGTTGCGAGCGATCGGCGCCACGGTCCTAGGACCAATGTCCCATTGCGACCGCGACCGGCGGCCGGGCAATCTGCCTTCCGAAGTCACCAACCTACGGAGGAACAGCATGCGACGTACATCTCTCATCTCGGCCCTGATCGGCTGCTTCGCGGTGATGGCCGTGATCGCCCCGATGGCGGCCGCCAGGGACGGCGGCGGCACCACCCGCACGATCGGCCTGCACGGCAGCGTCTCCTTCCCCAACGCCACCGGCCACGCGACCTCGAAGACGTCGGCCGAGGAGCGCGAGCTCGAGGTCGAGGTGCAGCACGTGCGGGCCCTGGCCGGCAAGCGTGTGAACGTGTTCGTGAACGGCATCAAGTGGACGAGCCCGCGCGTGTCCAGCCTGGGTGCGTTCAACGTGCAGCGAAGCACGGAGCGTGGGCAGCGCGTGCCACACATCACGAACAGCTCGACCGTGCGCGTCCGCACGCTGGGCGGCACCCTGATCGCGAGCGGCAGCTTCTAGCCGCAGGGTTCCTGCGGGGTGGGTGGGCTGCGGCCCGCCCACCCCGTTCACCGGCTTCAGCCGCCGCTGATGGCGGCGATCACGTCCACCCGCGAGCCGTCCTCGATCCTGGTGTCGAGGCCGGCTCGCTCGCGGTTGACGTAGACGTTGATGTGGCGGCGCAGCTGCGGGCCGGGCTCACACAGCCGGTCGCGCATGCCGGGCCAGCGCTGGTCGAGCCGGTCGATCGCCTCGCTCACCGTCCCGGCTTCCACCTCGAGCGTGCGCGGCAGATCCTCGAACAGCGAGGGCAGGGTGGCGGGGAGGTGCAGTTCAGCCATCCTCGACCACCGCGACCTCGACCGATGCGATCGCCGGCAGGTAGCTCGCGATCTCATTCCAGCTCTCGCCCTCGTCAGCGCTGGCGAAAAGCTGGCCGGTGCTGGTGCCGAAGTAGAGCCCGGGCGCCTCGAGGTCATCGATCGCCATGCCCTCCCGCAGCACGCCCAGGTAGGCGTCCTGTTTCGGCAGGCCCTCGTCCAGGCGACGCCAGCTCGCGCCGGCATCGCTCGTCCGCCACACCGACGCATGCCCGTCGGGCATGAAACGGCCGTGGCCGGGGTCGAGCGGGATCACGTAGAAGCTGTCGCGGTCGTGCGGGTGCGCTGCGGCGGCGAACCCGAACTCGGTGGGCAAGCCCTCGGTCACCTCCAGCCATGTGTGGCCGCCGTCGTCGCTGCGGTGCATGCCGACGTGGTTCTGCTGGTACATGCGGTCCGTGTCGACCGGGGACATCACCAGCTTGTGCACGCAGAACCCGACGTCCTCGTGCTCCCGGGGCCACGCGGCGCGCAGGCCGCTGTTGCGGGGCGTCCAGGTGGCCGCGTCGTCGGTCGTCTCGAAGATGCCCATGCCCTGGATCACCACCCAGAAGTGCTCGGGCTCGGTGGGGTGGGGCATGATCGCCGGCAT
Organism: Gaiellales bacterium; assembly: GCA_045806525.1. GTDB lineage: Bacteria > Actinomycetota > Thermoleophilia > Gaiellales > JAICJC01 > JAICYJ01. Next base: position 39,231 of record JBJMJD010000040.1, read on the forward strand.
GCCCAGGTGCCCGGGCGGCTGGTTCTCGGGGATGTTCCAGAGCTCGCGGCCGGGTTGGCCGTCGAGGGTGCTCTTGAGCGACCAGGTGGCGCCGCCGTCGCGGCTCTCGAACACGCCCGCCGCCTCTGCACCCGCCAGCACGCGGCCGTGCGCCGCCGACAGCCCCGAGACCTTCGACAGCTTCAGCTGGGCGTCCTCCCCGTAGCCGAGGCCTTCGCTGGAGAGCTGCCAGGTCTCGCCCAGGTCGCCGCTGCGCCAGATGCCGGTGCCGTGCCACTCGCTGGCGGCGGCGGCGAAGATCGTGCCCGAATCGCCGTCGTAGATCGCGTGGTAGACCGGCCAGCCGTCGCAGTACGGCCCCCGGATCTGCCAGTCGCGGCGTTCCTGGTCGCTCTCCATCACGAAGCATCCCTTGCGCGTACCCACCAGCAGCACGACTCGTCGCGGCATCCGCAGTCCCTTCGTCGAGAGGTCGTATCGGCATCAGTCTTGCGGCTCCCGGCGCGGCCCGCAAACCCCTCCGGAGGCCGCATCGGTAGTACATAGGCGGCACCCAGCACACGCCCGCTCGCAGGCGGCCGCAGCGTGTACGGTGCCACCATGCAGCGCGTCACCGGCATCGGCGGCTTCTTCTTCCGCGCCACGGACCCGGCCGGCCTGGCCGCCTGGTATGAGGCCAACCTCGGCATCCCCAGCATGGACAACGAGTGGTCGTGGACGCAGCAGGCCGGCCCCACAGTGTTTGCGCCGTTTCCGACCGACACCGACTACTTCGGCGGGCTGGAGCAGCAGACCATGTTGAACTTCCGGGTCGACGACCTCGACGCCATGCTCGAGCAGCTGCGTGCCGCCGGCGCCACCGTCGACGATGAGGTGTCCGAGGCCAGCTACGGCCGCTTCGGGCACGCCGTTGACCCGGAAGGCAACCGCTTCGAGCTGTGGCAGCCGGGCGAGCTGCCGGAACGCTGAGCCGCGGCACGGGGCGCCGGCACGCGCCAGAATGTCGGTTCCCATCCCAGGAGCAAGGAGACCCGGCATGATCGATCCCCAGCGACGCTGGTCACGCCACGCCGACGGCAAGCCCGACTACGCCGGGCTGCTCACGTTCGCCGGCCTGCGCTATACCGAGGACCTGGCCGACCTGGCGGGCGTCGACGCCGCGATCATCGGCGCGCCCATGGATGAGCTCGTCACCGACCGCCCTGGCACGCGCTTCGGCCCGCGCGCGATCCGCGCTGCGAGCGCGCCGCACGGCGTCCACCTCGAAGCCGGCATCGACGCCTTCGAGGAGCTGAGCGTTGTCGACTACGGCGACGCCGCATGCGTCCCGGCTGACCCCGAGTCGTCGCACGCCGCCATCACCGCGCTGGTCGCCGAGGTCGCCTCGGCAGGCGTGATGCCGGTGCTGTTGGGCGGCGACCATTCGATCACCCAGCCCGAGGCGGAGGCACTGGCATCGGTGCACGGCCCCATCGGCCTCGTGCATTTCGACACCCACACCGACACCGGCGCGCTCCAGTGGGAGCGAGTGCTCTCACACGGGACGCCCATGTACAACGCCGTCGACCGCGGCCACGTCGACCCTTCACGCTACGTGCAGATCGGCCTGCGCGGCTACTGGCCGGGCGAGCAGGAGTTCGCCTGGCAGCGGGAGCGCGGGATCACGTCCTTCTTCGCCCACGACGTGCGCGACCGCGGTATCAAGGAGATCGTCGAGCGGGCCGTGGCCATCGTCGGGCCCGGCCCCGTGCTGCTGACCGTCGATGTGGACGTGCTCGACCCCGCTTTCGCCCCCGGCACCGGCACGCCCGAGCCGGGCGGCATGACGCCCACCGAGCTGCTGTGGGCCTGCCGGGCGCTGGCCAGCCGGCTCGATCTGGTCGGATCGGACGTGGTCGAGGTGCTGCCCACGATGGTCGGGGGAGCCGACATCACGGCGCTGGTGGCCGACCGCGTCATCCGTGAGTCGCTGACCGGCGTGGCCTTGCGCCGCCGGGCGGCCCGCCAGGAGACTCGAGATGCCTAGGACGCCTCGCGGCGGGCCGGCTCGATCGGGCCCCGCCGAATGCTGAGGGTGTCCCCCAGCTCGCGCGCCCGCCGCTCCACGAATTCGACCAGCTCCGCCTCAACGGCGTCCTCCAGCGGCGGCTGCTGGTAGCTCTCCACCAGTGCCCGCCAGCGGTCCTCGGAGCGGCTGGCGTAGTCGCGGGAGCCGTTCTTGCGCCAGCGGTCGATGTTGTCGGTCGACCCGATCGTAGGCCGCCAGAAGCAGTCGCGGAAATGCGCGAGGGTGTGCTCGGTGCCGAAGAAGTGCCCGCCTTGCCCGACCTCGACATGCGCGTCGTAGGCGAGGCTGGCGTCGTCGATCCGGGCGGGCGCGAACTGCTGCTGCAGCAGCTCGATCAGCTCGACGTCCGCGACGAACTTCTCGAAGCACGTGACAAGGCCGCCCTCCAGCCAGCCGGCCGACTGCCAGCAGACGTTCGCGCCTGACAGGAAGGCGGCGCTGAGCGTGTTGAATGCCTCATAGCCGGCCTGGAAGTCGACGGTCTGGCTGGCCGTCAGCGTCCCCCCGCCCGACCGCCACGGCAGCCCGAACCGGCGCGCCAGCTGGCCGGACGCGTACAGGCCGAACGCCGACTCCGGCCCGCCGAACGACGGCGCGCCCGATTTCATGTCGGTCGCCGAGAGGAACGATCCCATGACGCAGGGCGCACCGGGGCGCACCAGCTGCACCAGCGCCAGTCCGGCCAGCACCTCAGCCGTCTGCTGGACCAGCGCTGCCGGAACGGTGACCGGCGCCATGGCACCCATCAGCAGGAACGGCGTCACGATCACCGGCTGGCCGGCGTCCGCATAGGCGAACAGACCTTCCAGCATGCGCACGTCGTAGTGCAGGGGCGAGTTCACGTTGATGTTGCAGAACACGGCCGGCCGCTCCAGCAGCGCCTCGGCGCCGCCCATCACGATCCCCGCCATCGCCAGACAATCCTCGGCCGAGCGCTGCGGCGAAGGCTCGCCCGACCACACCCGGTCGGTCAGCCGGATCGCCTCCAGCGCCCGCACCAGGTGACGCACGTCCAGCGGCACGTCGTTGGGCTCGACGATGCTGCGGCCGGGTGTGTCCAGCACGTCGGACATCTGCGTCATCATCAGGAACCGCTCGAGGTCTGCCATGCTGCCGTCGCGGCGCTCACCGCCCGCCCGCACGAACGGCGGGCCGTTCGTGGCCGCGAAGATCATCTGGTCGCCGCCCACCTCGAGGTTGCGGGCGCGGTTGCGCGCGTGCAGGTGAAAGCTCGCCGGGACCAGCGCCACCTGCGCGCGCAGGAAGCCCGGGTCGAAGTGGACGACCTCGCCATCTACCGTCTGGCCGGCGTCGCGGAACAACTCCAGCGCCCGCGGGTGGTCGAACCGCACGCCGACCTCGGCGGCCAGCCGCTCCCAGCCGGCGTCAAGCGTGGCCAGGTCGTCGTCGCTCAGCACATCCAGGCGCGGCATCGAGTTCAGGAACATGGGGCCGATCTCGGTGCCACGGGGTGCATCGCGTCCCACTCTACCCCTCGCCAGGCGTGGATCAGCCCTGAACGGGACTCATGTCGCGCGGCCTCCCGTCCGATACCTCTCAGGCGGCGTCGGCGCCGGCGTCGCCAATTGATCCTTTACGAAGGAGCCCAGAACCCATGGCATCTCCCGATTCGCCCACCTGCCCCACCTGTCAGGCCCTGCTCGTGCTCGGCGCAAACGGGTATGAGACGTTCTGGTCGTGCCCGAACGGTCACGGCGCCGCCTGCACGATGACGGCCGCCTACGGTCACGTGCAGGAGGACGAGATCAAGGGGATCTGGCAGGGTTCCAAGGACGCCGCCGCTGGCGAGCGTTCCTGCCCGATGTGCGGCACGCCCATGGTCGACGTCAGCGTCGCTGTGGATGCCGACGAGGCCGGGGCCGGTCAGCCCGGCGACGGTGCCGGCGCCGCTACGGCCACCATCGCGGTCTGCCGCGAGGACGAGCTGTTCTGGCTGGACGCGACCGTGATCGGTCAGCTGCCCAAAGACATCCCCAACCCGGCGCCGCCGCCGGTCGACGAGCACGCGCTGGAGGCGGTGCGCGCCACCTTCGTTGCCGGCCTCGAGGCCGGCGAGGAGCGCACCGGGGTGCTGTCGCGGATGGCGTCGGCGGTGACCGGACGGCGCACGCTGTTGCCGGTCGATCCGGTCCCGGCATCCGACCTGCCGCCGCTCCCGTCGAACGCCGTGCCGGCGCCGGAGAGCCCACCCGCAGCGCCTGCCGCACCCGCAGCCGCCGCGCCGGAGACCGACGAGCCGAGTGATCGGGTGGCTTGAACACTGGTGGGCGGGTGATCCTGGCACCGCCTTCTCGGATTTCGCAGGCATCGCCGGCCTGCTGCTTACGACGTTGGCGCTGCTGTGGGCGTGGTGGCACACCCGCTGTCGGGTGATCTGGTGCTACCGGCCGGGAGGGCACCCGGTCAGGGGCACGACCTGGAAGGTCTGTCCGAACCACCACACGCTCGACCACCATACCGCCCTGCACCGAAAGCACGACGCGAAGCACCCGCACCGGCTGGTCCATGGCGAGTCATGGACGTCGCCACCCGACCCGGACGACACGCGGTCGGTCAGTCCGGAAGCAGCGGCGGTGGCGATCGCTGATCGCGGCCCAGCGACGCAGCCCTGATCACCGCCGCCGACCCGTACCGGTCGCGCACCTGATCGAGCGCGGCGTCCAGCGCGTCGCGGTTTCGGCGGTCGAACGGCAGCTCCAGTTGCAGCGCTGAGCCGTTTACCAGGTTGGTGACGGCGATGCCCACGAGGGTCAGCCCGCGGCGCTCGATCAGCGGCCGGACGGTCGCGAGCAGCGTGCGTGCGGTCACCAGGATGGCCTGCGTCTGGGCGGTCGGATACGGCATCGTCTGCGACCGGGTGACGCGGTTGAAGTCGTCGAAGCGGAGGCGCAGCACCACCGTGCGCCCGGCCCGGCCGGCCGCGCGCATACGGCGGGCGACCCGCTCCACCAGCGCCGCCAGGCTGGCCTCGATTTGGTGCCACGACTTCGGCCGGCGTCCCATGGCGTGCTGTGCGCCGATCGAACGGCGCCTGCTCCGCGGCCGCACCCGACGGGGGTCGCGGTTGTGGGCGAGCGCGTGCAGGTGGCGGCCCACGCCTCGTCCCAGCATCGACACGAGGTCGGCCTCCGTCAGCTCCGCCACCTGCCCCACGGTCGCGATGCCCAGCAGGTGAAGCTTCGCCGACGTGGCGGGCCCGACTCCCCACAGCCGTTCGATCGGCAGGGGATGCAGGAAGGCCAGCTCCGCCTCGGGCGGTACCACCAGCAGCCCATCCGGCTTCGCCACGCCGCTCGCCACCTTGGCCAGGAACTTCGTGCGGGCCACGCCGACCGTGATCGGCAGCCCCACTCGCTCCTGCACCTCGCGCTTCAACCGAACCGCGATCTCGGCCGGCGTCCCGGTGATGTGCTCGAGCCCGCGCACGTCCAGGAAGGCCTCGTCGATCGACAGGCCCTCGACCACCGGCGCCATGTCCTCGAACACGCGGTAGACCGCCTTGCTCGCCTCCGAGTACGCGGCCATCCGCGGCGAGACCACGAGCGCCTGCGGGCACAGGTGCCGGGCGCGGCGGCCACCCATGGCCGTGCGCACGCCC
>JBJMJD010000041.1:0-49383 GCA_045806525.1 Gaiellales bacterium
CCCACCCGCTACCGCTCTTGCTGATACTGAGCGGCCCCGCGTGTACCGACACGGTGTACCAACTGAAGAACACGCTGAACAGCAGGATGAACGCGCCTCCCGCCGAGATCCAGACCGATCGCGGGACCGCCGCGAAGTCGAAGCCCGCAGCAGGCGACGACGACCGCGGCGCCGCGGCGCTGTACTCCTCCGCAGGGGGCGGCGGTGGCGGTGTCGGATCAGCTTGCCGTTCCGGCGTTGCCGAGGGCTGCGTGGGGGCATGATCCGGCGTGGGATCCGGAGTGGCGTCCTCACCCGCTGTCGGATCGTTTCCTTCGGTACTCATGGGGACCTCCCTTAACAACCGCGTGTGGGTGTTCGCGACCGTCGACAACCCAAAACGTGCGAGCGCGGGAAATTCCTGTGGAGGTGCCTCCCGGCGAAGGCTAATCTACACGAAGCGACGGCTCTTACGGCCGTCCCGAAGGACAAGGTGGTGCGGGATGGGAGCGAGCACGGAGCGACTCGACGTGGGAACCGATGCGTCGAGCTGGATCTCGGGATCGCGCGCGAAGGGTGAGTTTCGCTGTGCGGGATGCGGGTACGGGGTGACCGTTCACAGGGTGCTGCCGGACTGTCCGATGTGTCGCGGCACCTCCTGGGAGCGGGTTCCCTGGCGGCCGTTCAGCCGCTCGTACACCATAGGATCTGGCGCACGCTGAACCAGGACTAAAGCGGCGAGGCGGACGTGTGCCTCGCCGCCGCAGCGGGAGAGGGCCGGCGGATACCCTGCGCGGGTGTCCGTTTCGATCCGACGAGTGCTCCAGGCCGGCGCCGTGATCCTGCTGGCGGCGCTGATCGGGCTGTTCGCAAAGAGCGTGATCGACAACCAGACCTCGATCGCCGCCGACGTCGCCGACGGCGGGCATCCGATGGCGCCGGACTTCACGCTCCTAAACGTGAACGGGCACGGCACGACCACGCTCTCGTCGCTCCGCGGCAAGCCGGTCGTGCTGAACTTCTGGGCGTCGTGGTGCGACCCCTGTAAGACCGAGGCGCCGGCGCTGCAGGAGCTGTCCCAGAAGTACGCCGGCCGCATGACCGTGGTCGGCCTCGACTCCCAGGACGACACCGGCGATGCCCGCGACTTCGCCCGGCGCTACGGCCTCACGTACCCGCTGGTGCACGCCGGCGGCTCCTCGATCTACCACCGCTGGGGGCTCTCCGGCTTCCCCGAGACGTTCATCATCGACAGCCACGGTCGCGTCATCCACCACTTCCCCGGCGAGATCTCGGCCGCCGACGTCGAGCAGCAGCTGAAGCCGCTGCTGGGGAACGCGTAGTGCGCCTGGCGCTGGTGCTCGCCTGTCTGCTCGGTGCGGTCGTGACGACTCCGGCGCTGGCGGCGCAGGCCACATGGTCGGAGACCGACCTCGAGAGCCAGCTGATGTGCCCGGTCTGCCACACGCTGCTGAACAACTCCGAGTCGGCCGAGGCCAACCGCATCCGCAAGGTGATCGACGACAAGCACCGGCAGGGCTGGTCGGAGGCGCGCACCCGCGACTATCTGGTCGCCCAGTTCGGGGAGGAGGTGCTGGCCGCACCGCCCAAGCACGGCTTCTACCTGCTGGCGTGGCTGGTGCCGGCCGCCGTGCTGCTGATCGGCGCGGCGCTGGCCGTGCTGCTGGCCCGGGCCTGGCGCGGTGGTGGCGCTGGTGGTGGGCCATCGCCGCCGGCCGCGCCGGACGCCGAGATGGACGCCCGCATCGACGCGGAGCTGGCGCGGGAGGAGGCGTGACCGACGCCGTGGTCGCGTTCGGCGCGGGCCTTGTATCCTTCGCCACGCCGTGCGTGCTGCCGCTGGTACCCGCCTACCTGTCGTCGATCGGCATCCGCCCGGGCGGGCCGCGCCGCTCGCTGGCCGCCGCGCTGCCGTTCGTGGCCGGCTTCACGCTCGTGTTCGTGGTGCTGGGGGTGCTCGCCGGCCTGGCCGGCGCGGCGCTCTCCGACCACCGCGAGCAGCTGACCAAGCTGTCGGGGATCGTGATCGTGGCGATGGGCCTGGGCATGCTCGGCCTGCTGCCGATCCCGTTCATCGAGCGCACCCTGGCACCGGCCGTCGAGCCGGCCCGCCGCACCGGTTCGCCGCTGCTTCTGGGCGGAGCCTTCGGACTCTGCTTCACGCCCTGTGTGACGCCTGTGCTGGCCTCGCTGCTGGCGCTCTCGGCCAGCTTCGGCACTGCCGCGCACGCCGCCGGCCTGCTGCTGGCCTACGCGGCCGGGCTGGCGCTGCCGTTTCTGCTGGCGGCCGTGGCGCTGGGCCACACGATGGCCCTGTTCCGGCTGATGCGCGACCGCTACGACCTGGTGCGCACGTTCAGCGGTCTGGTGCTGCTGGCGGCCGGGCTGCTGGTGTTCTTCGACCGCACCTTCGTGCTGAACGGCTGGGTCAACCACATCACGGAGTCGCTGTGAGCGTCGTCCAGCTGGCCGGGGTGGATCTGTTCTTCCGGGGCAAGATCGACGCCATGCTGCTCGCCAGCGGGCACGAGGTGATCGCGAAGCCGGGAGGCCCTGCACCCGACCTGGTGATCGCCGACGTCAACCGCACAGATCCAGCCGACGTGATCGCCCGCTTCCCGGGGGTCCCGGTGCTCGGGTTCGGCCAGCACACCGACCCCCAAGCGCTGCGAGCGGCCCGCCAGGCCGGGTTCGCCAAGGTGGTCGCGCGTTCGGTGCTGAGCGATCGGTTGCCTGACCTCGTGTCGGAACTGGTTCGCTAGATGGGTGGGATATCCAGAGCCACGCAGCTCGTGGAATCAATCATCTAGGATCCGGCGCCAGGAGAACGCCCAGGAGGCCCCGTTTCGTGACCTACATCATCGCCGAGCCCTGCATCGACCTCAAGGACAAGTCATGCATCGACGTCTGCCCTGTGGACTGCATCCACGAGGCGGGCCGGATGCTGGTGATCGACCCCGAGGAGTGCATCGACTGCGGCGCCTGCGAGCCGGAGTGCCCGGTCGAGGCGATCTTCCCCGAGGACGCGCTGCCCGACAAGTGGGAGCCGTTCGTGAAGATCAACTACGCCTACCCCGACTCGCCGGCGATCGACCAGCTGGTCGATCAGGTCAAGCCGCCTGAATGAGGCGGCGCTACAAGTATCCCAGGTTCTCCAGCGACGCCTGGATCGCGGCTTCCTCCTCCGGGGTGTAGACCACCTCTGAGGTCTCGCTGCCGGACGCGTCCGCCGTCTGCACCTGCCGGCCGTCCGTGAACAGCTCCGTCAGCACGCGACCGTCCATGTCGTCCGGCACCGACAGTCCCATCGCGTGCAGCGCTGTCGGGGCCAGGTCGACGATGTTCGCGCCCTCGATCTGGCCTGCGGTCACCCCCGGGCCCAGCGCGAGCAGGATCCCGTAGCGCCGGTGCCGGCCGCCGCCGCCCGAGGCCGGCAGCCGCTCAACGATCGAGCTGGCGGCGAGCCGGTCAGACGCCACGTAGGGGTGGTCGCCGAAGTCGATCAGGATGTCGGGGATGCGGTCGAGCTCGCTGCCGTCGTACACGTCCTCGCGCCGCAGTGCCTGCACGATGATCGGCTCGCCGGTGTCCGGGTCGCGGGCCGACTCCAGCGCCTCGATCACCCGTGCCGCCACCGCATCGCGCTGGTCGTCCGCCACGTGCGCCGAGATGAACACGCTCTCGGCCGAGCGGGCGGCGGCGTACGCGAGCGTCCGCTGCTCGTCGATCGGCACCGACAGCGCCGAGTCGATGCCGCGCGCCAGCCGCTCGCGGAACCGGTGCGGCACGCGTCCCTCCAGCCCGGCCACGTCGATCCTGCGTAGCGCGTCGATCACCGACCGGGTCGAGAGGCGCTTCGACGCCACCTTCTTGGCGCTCTTCTGGCGGAACAGCAGCCCGTGCTGCTCGAGCACGGCGTTCAGGTAAAAGTTCTTCTCGTAGCGGCCGAAGCCGTGGTCGCTGACGACCATCACGAACGCGCCCCGCTCGGCCATCGCCAGCCGGTCGCCGATCACCTCATCGCAGCGCCGGTAGGACTCCTCCAGCGCCGGCAGGTGCTCGCGCGCCTTGGCCGCGTCGTAGCGCGGGTCGCTGGGATCGAGCACGTTCCAGAACTTGTGCTGGATCGGATCCGGCGCCTGGATCACCGAGAACAGCAGGTCCCAGTCGCCCTTCTCCAGCAGGTGGTTCGTCGCCACCTCCTGCTGGCGGATCACGAAGTGCGTCTGCTCGATGAACGGCGTTCCTTGCAGGCCGTCGGCGTAGGGATCGGCGCGGTAGCCGCCTGGCAGCGCCTTCAGCTCCGCCTTCAGCCCAGGCGGCCAGGTGTAGTCGACCGACTCACCGGGCGTGAACATGCCGCACACGAACGTGCCGCGCTCGAGCTGCGGCGGCGGGTACGAGACCGGCACGGCCACCACGTTCGCGACGCGGCCGGCCGCGTCCACCAGCTCCCACAGCTTCTTGCCCTTGGCCGACCGCGACGAGACCAGCCGCCGCTCGCCGGGCAGGCCGGCCTCCCAGAAGTCGAAGATGCCGTGGCTGCCTGGATTCTTGCCGGTCGAGATCGACATCCAGGCCGGCGAGCTGTAGGGCGGCAGGCAGGACTGCAGGCGGCCGTGCCGGCCCTGCTCCAGCGCCCGCGCCAGATTGGGCATGATGCCGCGCTCAGCCAGCGGCACCAGCAGGTCCCAGGTGGCCCCGTCCAGCCCCAGCACGACTGCTTTGCCTGTCAGGTCGCTCGCCATCGACCCGGCACTCTACCGATCCCCCTGCGCCGTCCGAAGCAGCCGTAAGGCGGGAGGGTGGAGGGGGCGACGTAGAATCCAGTGATGCCGCTGACGCTCCTGCTTGGTCCCGCCAACTGCGGCAAGGTGGCGCAGCTGTTCGATCGTTTCGCCGAGCAGGTCGATGCCGGCGGCGCACCCACGCTGGTGGTGCCGACCCGCCCCGACGTGGAGCTGGCCGAGCGCGATCTGCTTGGCCGCCGCAGCGCCATGCTGGGCGGCATGATCGGCACGTTCGAGGACCTGTTCGAACGCGTGCTGGAGCGCTGCGGCGAGCCGCCGGCGGCGCTCTCCACGCTCCCGCGCCGGCTGGTGCTGGAGCAGGTGGTGCGGGAGGCCGGCCTCGACCAGCTGGCCGCGCCCTCCCGCTTCGCCGGATTCGTCGACGGGCTCGGCCGCATGTTCAACGACCTGGCCGGATCGGCGCCGCCGGAGCTGCTGGAGCGGCGCCTGGCCGCGTTCGCGGAGCCCGGCCGCCGCCTCGAGCTGGCCGTCCTGCACGGCGCCTTCCGCGCGCGGCTGGCGGAGCTGGGTATCCGTGACCGGGCGGGCGGGCACGGCCGCGCCGCCGAGCTGCTGGAGACGCGCCTCGAGGCCTGGGACGACTCGCCGGTGTTCGCCTACGGGTTCGAGGACGTGTCCGGCGTGCAGCTGGCGGCGCTGCGGGCGCTGGCCGCGCGCTGCCCGGTGATGGTGTCGGTGCCCTACGAGCCGGGCCGCCCGGCGCTGGCGGCCGTGCGGCCGGCGGTGGCCGCGCTCACCGAGGGTCCGCACGAGCTGGTCGAGCTGCCGCCCGCTGACCACGTCGACTCGGCCGCCCTGCGCCACCTGGAGCGGACGCTGTTCGACGAGCGGGACGCGCCGCCGCCGCCCGAGCGGGACGGGTCGATCGTGCTGCTCGAGGCCTGCGGCGTGCGCGGCGTGGCCGACCAGGTGGCGTTCGAGGCGCTGGCGCTGATCCGCCAGGGCATCGCCGCCGAGCAGATCGCCGTGCTGGCCGCCGACACCGGCCGCTGGCGGCTGGCGCTGGAGAGCGCCTTCGCCGCGCTGGGCGTGCCGGTCGACGTGGACGCCCAGGTGGGGCTGGGGGAGACCGCCTTCGGGCAGGCGCTGCTCGGCCTGCTGCGGTTCGCCTGGTTCGACGGCGACCGCGCCGACCTGTTCCGCTTCCTGCGCTCGCCCTTCTCCGGCGTTCCACGAGCGACCGTGGACTACGCCGAGGGCCGGCTGCGCGGCCGCGGCGCGCTCCGCCACGACGAGGTGCAGGGGTTGCTCGAGGAGCTCGACTACGCGCGCCTGCTGGCGGCGCCCGACCGGCTGGCCGCCTCAGACGACCCGGCCGCCGCGGTGGGCGACCAGCTGCGCCGCATGAGCGCATCCGCGGCGGGTCTCACGGCGAACCGCCTGAACGGCGCCGGCGAGGCTCACGCGGCGGCGCTGCGCGCGACGCTGCGCACGCTGGAGCAGCTGGCGGGCGTGGTCGGCCTGGGGCTGGAGCCGCTCGACCGGGCCGGCGTCATCGGCCAGCTCGAGCGCACCGTGTTTCGCCCCTACAACGGCGGCGCCGGCCGCGTGCAGGCGCTGGACCTGCGACGAGCGCGCACGCGCCGCTTCCAGGCCGTGTTCGTGCTGGGCTTGGAGGAGGGCGGCCTGCCCGGGCCCGCGCGTGAGAACCCGTTCCTGAGCGCCGACGAGGCCGGAGCGCTGGGCGTCAGCAGGCTCGATCCGCTGGAGCGCGACCGTCACCTCTTCTACACGGCCGTCACCCGTCCCTGGCGGCACCTGTTCCTGTGCCGCCAGGCCGCCGACGAGGACGGCCGCCTGCTCGAGCCCTCGCCGTTCCTGGAGGACGTCCTGCGGTCGGTCGGCGAGCACGGCATCGAGCTCCGCCGCCGCGCCATCGGCGATCTCACCCATCCGCTGGAGCTGGCCCCCAGCGAGCGTGAGCGCCAGCGCGCCCTGGCACGTGAGCTGCGGACACGACCCGACTGGGCGGCGGCGGTCGCCGACCACCACGGTTGGACGCGCAAGCTGGAGCGAGCGCGCCTGGCCTACCGGCGGCGCCCGCAGCTGCGAAATGCGACGGTGCTGGCAGCCCTGGCCGCGCAGGAGCGGTTCTCGGTGACCGAGCTCGAGAAGTTCGCGGAGTGCTCGTCGGCCTGGTTCGTCGAGCGGTTCCTGCAGCCGGGCGAGATCGACTACCAGTTCGGGCCCAAGGAGACCGGCTCGGTCGCACACGCCACGCTCCACAAGTTCCACGAGCGCATGCCCAGCGAGCTGGGCGTCGAGCGCGTGACCGAGCGTGAGCTGCCGGCCGCTGTGGAGCTGATGCGCCGCTGCCTGCAGGACTCCCTGGGCGGGGTCCGCATCCCCGCAGGCGTGGCCGGCCGGGCTCAGATCCGCCGGCTGGAGCGAGACCTGGAGGGCTTCCTGGCCAGCGAGGCGGCGTTCGACTCGCCGCTGGTGCCGCGCGACTACGAGGTGCGGTTCGGCACCAAGACCTCGCGACCGGAGCTGCAGCAGGGCCTGCGGCTGGAGGGCTTCGCGGTGTCCGGCACCATCGACCGGATCGACCGCGACCCCGGCATGTCGGCGCGGGGCGCCGTCTGGGACTACAAGACCGGCAAGGGCGCCCGGTCGGCCAAGCAGATCGAGACCGAGCGCAAGCTGCAGCTGCCGCTGTACATCCTGGTCGCCCGCGACATGCTCGGGATCGAGCCGGTTGCAGGCCTGTACCGCGCGCTGGGAGGCGAGCGCAGGGCGCGCGGAATGGCGGTCGAGGGCGAGATGGACGGCGTGATGGCCAACGACCGGATGCAGCCCGAGCAGTTCTGGGAGCAGGTCGACCGTGCGGTCGGCTACGCCAACGACATCGTGGCCCGGATCCGTTCGGGCGCGGTGCACCACGATCCGATCTCGGGCAGCTGCCCGGAGTGGTGCCTGCGCCAGGCAGGCGGCATCTGCCGGGTGGCGAAGTGATCGCGACCCGCACCTGGAACCGTGGGCAAGCCGAGGCGATCGAGCGCCGCGGCCGTGTGTTCGTCTCGGCAGGGGCCGGAACCGGGAAGACCTCCGTGCTGATCGAGCGGGTCGTCCGCCGGCTGCAGGAGGGCACGCCGCTCGACCACCTGCTGGTGATCACGTTCACCGAGCGCGCCGCCGACGAGCTGAAGCGCCGGATCCGGGCGCGGCTGCGTGAGCTGGAGATGCTGGACGCTGAGGCGGCGGTGGAGTCGGCCTGGATCTCGACCATCCACGGGCTGTGCGCGCGGGTGCTGCGTGCGCATGCGCTGGAGGCCGGCATCGACCCCTCCTTCGCGGTCGCGTCCGACACCGAGATGCGGATTCTGCAGTCGGAGGCATTCGCCCAGACGGTGGAGGCGTTCGGCGAGGACGGCGACCCGGCCAGGCTCGACCTGCTGGCCCGCTACGGCCAGGATCGCCTGCGCCGGATCGTGGCCGAGCTGCACGGACGGCTGCGGGGAGTGGGGCTGCCGCTCGAGCTGCGGCCGCACCGCGACCCCGATCCCGACTCGGCCGAGGACGCGCCGGAGCGGGAGGCGGCCGCCGACCTGGCGCTGATCGAGCAGCTGCTGGTGCTGTTCGACCGGCACTACCAGGCGGTCAAGGACGTGCGCGGCCGCCTCGACTTCGACGACCTGGAGCTGGTCGCCCGCGACCTGCTGCGCTCGAAGCCGGAGCTGGCGGCGGGCTACCGCGAGCGGTTCGCCGAGGTGATGGTGGACGAGTTCCAGGACACGAACCGCCTGCAGGTGGAGCTCGTCGAGCTGGTCTGCGGCGGTGACCTGTTCCTGGTCGGTGACGAGTTTCAGAGCATCTACCGGTTCCGGCGCGCCGATGTCGAGGTCTACCGCGAGCAGCGCGCGGTGGCCGGCGACGCGGTGATCGCGCTCGACGAGAACTACCGGTCGCGGCCGCACGTGCTCGACCTGGTGAACGAGGCGTACGGCCGCGAGTTCGGCATCGGCTACCACGACCTGGTGGCGGCGGGGGACTTCGACGGCGACCCGCCGGCCCCCGAGGTGGAGCTGCTGCTGACCGACGTGCGCGCCTGCCGCGAGGACGATATCGCTTGGCGCCAGGCCGAGGCGGCCGCGATCGCCCTGCGCGTGCGGGAGCTGGTGGACGCGGACGTGTGCGGCGCGGGCGGTGTGGTGCTGCTGTTCGAGGCGGGCACCGACGCGGGCACCTACGAGGACGCCCTGCAGAAGCAGAACCTGCCCACCGTGCGCGCCACCGGTCGCGGCTACTACGGCCAGCAGGAGGTGGGGGATCTGATCGCCTACCTGCGGCTGCTGATCAACCGCACAGACGACCGGGCACTGCTCTCGGTGCTGGCCTCGCCGCTGGTGGGCATGTCGAACGACGGGCTGGGGCTGATCCGCCTGGCCACCCGGCGGGCGGCCGCGATCGGCGCGTTCGAGCCCGCCCGCTGGCCGCAGGCGCTGTCGGAGGCCGACAACCGGCTGGGCCAGGCATTCAAGCTGCGGTACGACCGGCTGGTGGAACGGCAGCCGGGCTACAGCCTGGAGCGCCTGTGCGAGGCGATCGTGGCCGAGCACGACTTCGATCTGGCGCTGCTGGCGCGGCCTGACGGCGACCGCCGCCTGGCCAACGTGCGCAAGCTCGTGCGCCTGGCCCGCGAGTACGAGCAGCTGCGCGGCCCCGATCTGGAGGGGTTCGTGCGCTTCTGTGAGGAGCAGGCCGACCTGGCTGCGCGCGAGGGTGAGGCGGCGATCGCCGACGAGGGCGGCGACGCGGTAGTGCTGATGACCGTGCACTCGGCCAAGGGGCTCGAGTTCCCGGTGGTGGTGCTGGCTGATGCCGGCCGCCGGCTGGGTGGGCGGGGCGCGCCGGACGTGCTGCTCGACCGACGGGGGCGCGTCGGCATCCGGGCCTGCCCGGACACCGGTACCACCCGCCCGGCGCTGGGCCTGAAGGAGCTCGGCGACGACGACAAGCGCGCCGAGCGCGAGGAGGGACGTCGCCGCCAGTACGTGGCGATGACCCGCGCTCAGCAGCACCTGATCGTGAGCGGTGGCTTCTCCAAGGTCGAGGACGACACCCCGGTGGCGGCGCTGTGCCGGGTGCTGGAGGTGGGGCTGCACAGCGAGGGCCTGGTCGAGGTCGGCCGCACCCGGGTGGACGTGCGCGTGGTGGGCGTCCCCGAGACGCCCCCGGCCACGCTGCCGGCCGAGGTGCCCGATCAGATGCACCTGTTCGCCGCGCTTGAATCGCCGCTGCCGGAGCTGCCTGAGCTGCAGCTGCCGGCAGCTCCGCCCGGCGTCTCGCTGCGCCGTATCTCCTACAGCGGCCTGGCCCTGTACGACCGCTGCGGCTACCGGTTCTACGCCCAGCGCATCCTGCGGCTGCCGGAACGGCAGGTCGATCGGCCCCAGGGAGAGGGCATGGCCGGCGTCGAGATCGGCGATGCCGTGCACCTGCTGCTGGAGCGAGACGACGAGCGCTGGCGCGACCTCTATCCCCACGCGACGGCCGAGGATGAGGCACGGATCGCGCGGATGCTGTCCAGCTGGGCCGGTTCGCAGCTGGCCGAGCGCGTGCGCGGCCTGGAGGGCGTGAGCGTCGAGCTGCCGTTCGCCTTCGCCGTCGATGACGTGCTGATCAGGGGCCGGTTCGATCTCCACCAGCGCGGCGCCGACGGCTCGGCGCTGGTGGTCGACTACAAGACCAACCTGCTCGGCGATCGCACCCCGGACGAGCTGGTCGAGCGCAGCTACGGGCACCAGGTGGCGATCTACGCGCTGGCCGTGCTGATCGGAGGGGCGACCTCGGTGGAGGTCGTCTATGCGTTCCTCGATCAGCCCGACGCGGTCGTCGTGCGGAGCTTCACCGCCGCCGATCTCGACTCGCTGCGCGACGGCGTGCGCGCCTCGATCGCGCCGATCCTGGAGGGCCGGTTCCTGCCGCGGCCGGGCCCCTGGTGCAACGAGTGCCCGGCGCTCGACCTGCTCTGCGCCGGTCCGGCGCTTCCCTCGTGAGCGCCCGTTCCGAGCGCGCGGTGCACCTGCTCGATCTGCTCGCGGCGGAGCATCCCGATGCCCGCATCGCGCTCGACTTCACGACGCCGCTGGAGCTGCTGGTGGCGACGATCCTGTCCGCCCAGTGCACGGACGCGCGCGTGAACATGGTCACGCCGGCGCTGTTCGCGCTCTGCCGCACCCCCGCCGACTACCTGGCGCTGCCGCAGGTCGAGCTGGAGGAGTTGATCCGCCCGACCGGGTTCTTCCGCAACAAGGCGCGCGCGATCCGCGAGTGCTGCTCCTCGATCGAGGAGCGGTTCGACGGCCGCGTTCCCGAGACGCTGGACGAGCTGGTGACGCTGCACGGGGTCGGCCGCAAGACGGCGGCGGTGGTGTCGTCGAACGCGTTCGGGCGGCGCGACGGGATCGCGGTGGACACGCACGTTGGGCGGGTGTCGCGGCGGCTGGGACTGACACGGCACACCGACACGGTGAAGGTAGAGCGGGCGCTGATGCGGCTGTTCCCGCGCGAGCGCTGGCTGCAGGTCTCAGATGTGCTGATCTTCCATGGCCGGCGGGTGTGCGAGGCGCGCAGGCCGCGCTGCGGCGAGTGCGCGGTCCGTGATCTGTGCCCGTCCGCGCACCTGTTCCTGTGACGCTTCCGGCACGGGAGCGGTCTTGCGTCGTGACGCGCTCGGGGTGCACCATCGTGGCATGACGCGGATCGAGATCGAGCTCTACGCAGACCGGCTGTCACGCCACGCCGAGCGGCTGCGCGACGACCTGGAGGGCGCGCGCATGCGGCTCGGCTGGCTGCGGCTTGAGTCGCGGGCGCGCGAGCGGCTGGGCGTGCGTGACTGCGCCGTGCTGGAGGCGCTGGGCGTGCTGACGTCCAGCGACGAGGCGGCCGAGCGTCGTCTGGTGGATCGCCGGCTGCGGCAGCTGGAGGTGGTCGAGCGGTTCCAGGCGCTGGTGGAGGCGGAGCTGGAGGGACTGGGCAGCTGAGGCGTCAGTCGTTCCTTGGCGCCAGCGAGGCCAGCAGGCCGCCGTCCTCGTCATACGCCGGGAACAGGTCGACCCGCACGGCCTTCTCCCGGCCGCTGCGGTGCCGCAGCACCAGCGGCTGGTCGAGCTTGCGCACGCCCCACTCCATCACCACCGACACCGGGTTTGACTCGGCGCTGAACCCGCTCAGCCGGAACGCGTCGACCAGCGGCTTGCCCAGCAGCTCGCCCTCGCCATAGCCGGTCAGCTCGAACACGCCCTTGCCGGCCGAGATCACGCGGGTCTCCTTGTCGCAGGCAACGAACCCGGCGTTGGCGGGCGGGTAGAAGTCCTCGAGCAGCTCGAACAGGAACCCGAACCCGCACTTGGCGCAGCCCACCTGCTGATGGGACAGGCCGTCGCGGCCGTCGTCGTCGATGGCGCGGGTGCCACAGTTCGGACAGATCCAGTAACGAGCCATGACCTAAGCCTACTGGCGAAGATTGCAGATGGATTCAGGCGGCTTCGCCGGCCGTCGCCGGCATGGCGGCGGGCAGGGCATGCGCCAGCCAGCGCTCGGCGTCGAGCGCCGCCATGCAGCCCATCCCGGCCGCGGTCACGGCCTGCCGGTAGGTGTGGTCGACGACGTCGCCGGCGGCGAACACGCCCTCGATGTTGGTGGCGGTGGAGCCTGGCTGGGTGACCAGGTAGCCGGCCTCGTCCATGTCGAGGATGCCCTTGAACAGTCCCGTCGTGGGGTCGTGCCCGATCGCCACGAACAGGCCGTCGGCCGACAGGTCGCGGTGCTCGCCGGTGAGGGTGTCGCGCAGCCGCACGCCCGTCACCCGCCCCTCATCGGCGCCCAGCACCTCGTCCACGGTGGCGTTGGTGATGAACTCGACGTTGTCCTTGGAGCGGGCGTAGTCGATCATGATCTTCGAGGCGCGGAACTCGTCGCGCCGGTGCACCACCTTCACGTGATCGGCGAACTTGGCCAGGAAGCTGGCCTCCTCCATCGCGCTGTCGCCGCCTCCCACGACGATCACCTGCTTGGCGCGGAAGAAGCTCGCGTCGCAGACCGCGCAGTAGCTGACGCCCATGCCCTGCAGATGCTGCTCGCTGGGCAGTCCGATCTGTCGCGCCGTGGCGCCCGTGGCCACGATCACGCTGCGGGCGAGGTGCTCCTCGTCGCCGACGTAGACCTTCAGGGGCTGGCCCGAGAAGTCGACCCGGCTGACGTCGCTGGCAACCAGCTCGGCGCCGAACCGCTCGGCCTGCTTGCGCATCGTCGCCATCAGCTCGGGACCCATGATCCCGTCCACGAACCCGGGGTAGTTCTCGACATCACTCGTGATCATCAGCTGGCCGCCGTAGGCGAAGCCCTCGAACACCAGCGGCCGCAGGTTTCCGCGGGCGGCGTACAACGCGGCGGTATAGCCCGCGGGCCCGCCGCCGATAATGATCACATCGCGAATCTCACTCATTGCTCTCCAGTCGTCTCGACACCGCCAACGTGTGGCTCCGGCGGGTCGTTAATGTCCTCACTATCTACAACGTGTTCGACCTTGAAACATTCCTGACAGCGGTCGCACCAGGCCGCGCCGCCCTCGATCCGGGCGCCGAAGAAGCTGCCCAGCGGCTGTCCGCAGTAGGGGCAGAACCGCACCGCCGGGTGAGCCTCGCTGCGCGGATGCATCAGATGCGAAGTCTATAGTTCCGGCCCGATGAGCCAACGCCAGAAACAGCGCACGAACGAGAACCGCGCCCGCCGCCTCGGCAGCGGCGACGGCATCGCGCGCCACGGCCGAAAGCCGGTCGGCAAGACCGGCGGCCCGGGCGGTGTGCCGGCCTGGGCGTGGGTCGTGGGCGGTGCCATCCTGGTCGCGGCCATTGCGGTCGTGGGTGCGCTGCTGGTGACGCGCGGAGGCTCGTCCGGCTCCGGCGGCAACCAGACCGACGCCGTGATCACGCAGCGGAACTCGACCGCCAAGGTGGACTGGGTCAGCCAGGGCACGTGGCAGCCCAACTACACGAACCTGCAGGCTGCGCTGACGGCCATGAACCTGCCGACGGCCAACTCGACGACGGGCTATGCGACCCACTATCACGCCCATATCACGATCTACGCGGACGGCCATAAGGCGCCGGTGCCGGCCCTTGTCGGGATCGACGAGGCGGCACAGCTGCTGTCGCCGATTCACACCCACGACGACAGCGGCGTCATCCACATGGAGGCCGACGAGAAGAACTTCACGCCGAACCTCCAGGAGGTCTTCAACGTCTGGGGCCTGCGGTTCAGCTCGCAGTGCATCGGCGGCTACTGCGGCGGCATCAAGATGTGGGTGGACGGACAGCCCAGCACGCAGTTCGGCGCGCACGTGATGAAAGAGCACGACGCGATCACGATCCTGCAGGGCACCCCGCCGCCGGGCTTCAAGCCCGACAGGAGCTACAACTTCCCAGCCGGCGAGTAGCGCCCGCGTCCCCCGTGTGGGGGATGGCCGCATCCTCCCCCGGGGCGATATAGCCGGTAATGCGTCCGTCGCCGCCCGCAGACCTCGCCCGCAACCGTGAGGCGATCGCCTACCTGGCGATCGGCGCAACGCTGAGCGCCGCCTACTTCGTGGCGCCGGCCAGCCCGAACGTGCAGCACGTGATCTACGAGGCGGTCGGCATCAGCGCCGTCGCCGCGATCTGGCGCGGCAACCTGCGCCACCGGTCAGGGCCGCCCTGGACGGCGATGCTGATCGGGATCGCGCTGTGGGTGGGCGGCGACAGCTTCTGGAATGCCTACCGCTGGATCACGGGCAACGAGGCGCCCTTCCCCTCCGGCGCCGACGTGTTCTACCTGCTCGCGTACCTGCCGCTGCTGCTCGCCATCGCGCTGCTCGTGCGAGGCGGACGGCCGCGTGCGTCCGACCTGGTCGATGCCTCCATCGTCGGCCTGGCGGCAGGCCTGGTGGTGTGGTTCGCGGCCATCGCGCCCTCCGCCGCGGCGCATCAAAACTCCGCCCTGACCGGCGCCGTCACCGTCATCTACCCGACCATGGACTACCTGCTGCTGCTCGGCGTCGTGCAGCTGGCCTTCGTCGGCGGCCTCCGCAACACCGCCCTTCGGTGGGCGACCGCGGCGTTTGCGACGGTGCTCGTGACCGACATCATCTACGCCCGCATGCGGGTGGACGCGAGCTTCACGGCCACGTCCTACGTGAACATCGGCTACTTCGCCTTCTACGTGCTGCTTGGCGCCGCCGCGCTGTCTCCGGCGGTGCGCGAGCCGATCGAGTCGGCCAGGTCGCCCTACGGGCAGCTGACCCTGGGGCGAATGGCGCTGCTGACCGCGGCGCTGCTGGCGACCCCGGCCACGATCGGCTTCGACGCGGCCACCAGACCGAGCGACGTGCGCGCGCTGGCGTTGATCGGGGCGCTGATCGCGGTGCTGGTGCTGACGCGGATGGCGCTGCTGTTCGTGGAGCGCGATCAGCTGGATGTGGCTCGCCGCGAGGCGCAGCGGCAGCTGAAGCAGATCGCCTACCACGACGGCCTCACGGAGCTCGCCAACCGGCGGTCGCTGTACGAGTCGATCGGCGAGGCGATCGCGGCCGGCGGTGGCGGGACCGCGCTCCTGTTCGTCGACCTGGACGGGTTCAAGGCGGTCAACGACGAGCACGGCCACATGGCCGGGGATGCGGTGCTGGCCGAGGTGGCCGGGCGGCTGCGGCGCGCCGTGCGCGGCGAGGACCTGGTGGCCCGCCACGGCGGCGACGAGTTCGTCGTGCTGCTGCGCGGGCTGCCGCCGGATCAGGCGAGCGAGCTGGCCGTGCAGGCCGCCGACCGCGTGCGGGCGGCGCTGGGCGACCCGATCGACACGCCGGTGGCGCAGTTCTCGATCACGGCAAGCATCGGCATCGCCCTGCATCCACGCGACGGCACCTCACCCGACCAGCTGATCCGGGTAGCCGACGACCGCATGTATCAGAGCAAGCGCAGCCGCGCCGCCTAACCGCTCTACCCGACGTCCGGCGTGGGCAGCTCGCCTCCGCGGCCGCGTTCGACGCCCAGCACGATGAAGTAGGACAGCCCGTAGAGCGCCAGCAGCGGGATGAACTCGACGATGAACGAGATGGGGTCGACGCCGGGGAGCAGCATCGCCAGCACCGCGAGGGCGACGATCGATGCCCGCCAGTGGCGCCGCATCAGCGCCGAGCTCATGATCCGCAGGCGCGCCAGCACCAGCATCACGGCCGGCATCTCGAACACGATACCCATGGCCAGCAGCGTCAGCAGCACGAACTGGACGTAGTCCTTGGCGCGCAGCTGGTAGCTGAAGGCCTGGTCGTTGTAGCCGACCAGGAAGCCGATCGTAGGCGGCACCACCAGGAACCACGCGAACACGGCGCCGACGATGAACAGCGTGGGGATCATCAGCGTCAGCGGCCGCAGCGAGCGGTGATGCTGCTCGGACACGGCCGGGATCAGGAAGGCATACAGCTGATAGGTCGCGATCGGCATGGTCAGGAGCAGCCCGCCGTAGATCGCGACCGAGATCGAGGTGAGGATGCCGTCCAGTGGGCTGGTGGCCAGGAACCGGTAGGTGTGCCCGCCGTGCTGCGGGAGCGGCACAGCCATCGCGTTCAGAATTGCCCCCGACTGCCAGAAGCAGATGCCGACGGCCACCGTCAGCACGGCGAGCACTACCACCAGGCGGCCGCGCAGCTCGTCGAGGTGGTCGACCAGCGTCAGCTGGTCGGCGGGATGAACGCGGGGGCGGCGCAACATCGGGTTAGCTCGGGCGGGTGGTCTCGGCGGGCGGGATCGGTGCCGGCAGCGCAGGAGGCTCGTCGCCGCTGACCGACTGCTTGAACTCGCGGATGCCCTTCCCGAGCGACTTGCCCATCTCGGGCAGGCGCTTGGGGCCGAGCACGACCAGCGCGATGATCATCACGATGATCAGCTGGATGGGTGAGACGTCAGGCATGGAACGCTCCTCTGGAGAAGTGGGTGACTGCTGAGCGTTCGGGCGGCGCTTCGGATCGGTTCGCCGCGCGGCGAGGCTTAGGAGCGCTTGCGCGCCTTCCAGATCTCCTCGACCGGCCAGCGGTGCGCCCACTCGACCGGCGCATTCGGACGGCGGCTGACGGCATCGGCCGCAGGGCGCACCTCGATCAGGTCCTCGACCTCGAAGCCGGTGCTGCGCAGCAGCCGGATCATGTCGCCGTAGCCGATGTGGAACTCCACGGAGGTGTCATCCGGCCACTCGAAGCGGTGCATGCCGAAGTAGTCGCGAAGCAGCCGGTCGGTGGCCGCCTCGCTCTCGAGGTCGGGCGTGCACAGCATGTGGATGGTGCCGTTCACCAGGTAGATCAGCTGTCCGCCCGGGCGCAGCAGGCGCGACGCCTCCGGGATCCAGCGGTAGGGGTCACACCAGATGCTGGCGCCGTACTCCGAGATCGCCAGATCGAAGCTGTTGTCCGGAAACGGCGTCTGCTCGGCGTTGCCCAGGTGCAACGGGAACTCGAGGCCGAACTCCTGCTGGTAGCGGCGGGCGGTCTCGAGCTGGGCCGGTGAGTTGTCGATTCCGACCGGTCGCGCACCGCGGCGCGCCAGCCAGGCCGACACGTAGGCGGTGCCGCAGCCGAGCTCGATCGCGTCGAGACCGTCCAGCCGCCGTGGCAGCACGCCCAGGTGGGCGTCGGGCACGTCGAAGATGCCCCAGGAGGGCGTGTCGCTGGCCCATGCGCGGTGGCCGGGCTCGACGTACTGGGGGGCGTAGCGGTCCCAGACCTCGCGGTTTCGCCGGACGTGGTCGGGCAGGTCGCTCATGGCGGGAACCATGCCAGATCCGAGCGCTCCGCGAGCAGCCCTCGCGTGCGATTCCTGCGGTTTCTATGGCAAAGATCACCCGATCGAGTGAGCGGGGTTGCCCGCCTGTCACTCGTCCCGGTCGCGCTGCATGCCGATACCAAGGAACGACGGCAGGAGCCATCCGCAGACGGGTTCTCGGAGAGTGTGACCACATGCAGGCACAGGATTCCCGCTACGCCGCGCGGCTCGCCGCGCTGTATGAGTCTCATGCGACGGACGTGTTCCGCTATGCCCTGCATCTCACCGGCAGGCGGGAGGACGCCGAGGACGTCGTCCAGTTCGTCTTCCTGCAGGCGTTCGGGACACTCGAGACAGGCACCGAGCTGTTGCATCCGCGCAGATGGCTGATCAAGGCGGCGAAGCACCGGTCGCTGAACATGCTGCGTGACCGCCGGGAGGCATCGATGGCGGGACACGAGCCGCCCGTGGCAGCCCGCGTTCAGCCCGGCCCGGAGCAAGCGGAGGCGCTTGCGAGCGTTCGATCGATGCTCTGGGCGCTCCCGGAGAGTCAGCACCAGGCGTTCGTCCTGCGGCACTGGAGCGGCCTTTCCCAGGATGAGATCGCGGATGTTCTGGGCACGACTCCGGGAGCCGTCGAGTCGCTCCTGATCCGCGCCCGCAGGACGCTGCTGGAGGGCCGCGACCAGGTCAGGAGCGAGTGCGCGCGGGTGCGCGACCGCCTCGTCCAGGGACTGGCGCCCACCCTGGACGAGCGGTCACACATCGCCGGCTGCCGGCGCTGCCGAACGGCGCAGGCGCGGCTGCTGCGCGCGTCGTAGTTCGCGTCCGCGCTTCAGTAGCCGTATCCGCCACCGCCGCTGGACGAGCTCGAGGACGACGTCCCCAGCGTGGCCGCCTTCCAGACGCCGACGTCCTTGAAGCCGTTGCCTGACGCGTCACCGGGCGCCTTGTCGCCGGTGAACGTGTAGAGCGGCCGGCCGTGCCAGGTGACCTGGGTGGCGCCGGTGTCCGGCCGGGTGACGGTGCCCAGCTGGCCCGCGCCGGTCGGCATGCTGCCCGTGGCCACCGTCAGCGGGTGCCACAGCGACAGGCACGATGCGCTGCCGCCCGGGATCTTCGAGCTCATGGTGCAGATGAAGCGGCCGCCTCGCTCGGCGGACAGCGTGTACAGGGTCATGCCCGTGTGGCTCACCAGCACGCTCGTGCCGAGCTTGGTGTTGTTCGCGCTTTGCACCGTGGTGGTGGCCGAGCCGCCTCCGCCACCCCCACCGTCGCTCGTGCCCGCGGCTGACATCGAGCCGCAGCCGGCGGCCAGCGCCACCGCGGACACCAGCCCGACCAGCGTTCCAATTCGCATGTTCATGATTGCACCTCGGTATCGGATGTGGTTTTCGTGATACCTGGGGGTACGCGGCAGCGGGGGTCGCGGGATTGTGTGGCAGCACGCAAACCGGACACGGCCCGTGGGCGTACGGACGCCCTGATCCGCGAGGCCCGACGCCTGGCCGATGGTGAGCATGGCTGACGTGAAGGGTCGCGCGCCGCTCCTATAGTTGCGTCGTGGAAAGCGACCTGGCGCCTCCGAGCGAAGCGGGTGCGACCGGCGAGCCTGCACCGGCGAGGGGCATCTCTCTGCGGCAGGCCGCCGCACCGCTGACCGCTGCGACCGCGGTTGCCTGCGTGGCGCTGCTCGGCGCCGTCCTCATCTCGCGACTGAACTCCCGAGGCATCGCCCTCACCCCCGATTCGTTCAGGTACCTCGGGATGGCTCGCACGCTGGCCGACGGGCATGGCTATGCGAGCCCGTTCGGACCGGCCGGCCTGCCGCCCGAGACGGGCTTCCCACCGCTCTACCCGACGCTGCTGGCCGCCGCCGACCTGGTCGGAGTCAGCGTCCTTCGCTGGGCGGCCTGGATCAACGCGGCAGCCTTCGCGGCGCTGATCGCGCTCGTCGCCGCCATGGTGTACGACCTGTCGCGCTCGGCGCTGGCGACGGTGCTGGGGGCCGCGCTGACGCTCACGTTCGTGCCGCTGCTCGACGTCTACGTGCACGTCTGGTCGGAGCCGGTGTACCTGGTCTGGCAGGTGCTGGCGCTGTGGATGCTGTCGCGCTACAACGCCCGCGGCCCCCGGAGCGACCTGACCATCGCCGGGGTAGCCGCGGGCCTCGGCGCGCTCACGCGCTACGCGGGGCTGGCGCTGCTGCCGGCCGGGCTGATCGTGCTCCTGGCGGCACGGCGTCGGCCGCTCCGCGCGCGCCTGGTCGACTGCGCTGCCTACACGGCGATCAGCGCCATCCCGTTAGGTCTGTGGCTGCTGCGAAACACGCTGGAGGCCAGCTCAACGACCGGTCGTACCGTCTCCTACCGCCAGGTCCACTCGGAGCGCATCCACCGGGCGTGGAATACCATCTCGGGCTGGATCGACGTGCTGCGGCTGGGCTCGCCGGCAGGCCTCTGGTGGCTGGTCGCCCTGCTCGCGGTCGCGCTTGCCATTGGTCTGGTCTGGTATCGCAGCTTCGACGGTCTTCGAAACGACGCCGGCTGGGGCCTCGTCGTTGCCGTCGTGTTCGTGGTCGTTTATCTCGTCTTCGTGTGGGTGAGTGTCGCAGTTGCCGCGAAGGGCGTGCACTTCAACGACCGCATCCTGTCGCCACTGATGCTGGGGCTGATTCTGGCCGGGATGATGGCGGGCCAGGTCAGCTGGTCGGCCTCGCCCGCCCGCTTCGCGGTGCCGGCGCTGCTGGGCCTGGCCGCCGTGGTGGGAGTCGTGCACGCCGGCCGCCTGGAGCGGGATGTCGTGCGTGTGTCCGGATCACACCAGCCGTTCTACGTGCGGTGGCGAAGCTCCCCGCTGATCTCGCAGGTGGAGGCGCTGCCGCCCGCGACGGTCGTGTACTCGAACCTGGCCGGACCGCTGTGGGAGGTGACGGGGCGACACGTGCGCGGGCTGCCCGACCCGCGCCTGCCTGCGGGCGGGGGTGCCAACCCGCACTACACCGCGCAGCTGCGGTCAACGCGCCGCGAGCTCGCGCGAAACCACGGCGTCGTCGTCGACATCACCGGCAAGCTCAGCCGCTACCTCACCGCCCGCGGCCACTGGCCGCCGCCCGCCGAGCTTGCCCCGCAGCTGGGGCTGGCGGTACCCAAGGGCGCGGGCGGCGACGCGATACTCCGGCCCGGCAACCAGTGAGCCGTGGGTCGCCGCGAACACCCTTGACTCCGAAGAAGCATCCATGCCCGGGACAGGATTCGAACCTGTGTGACCTTTCGGCCAGAGGATTTTAAGTCCCCCGCGTCTACCAACTCCGCCACCCGGGCTGGGCGTGACGATACCGCCACGCGAGCGGATCAGGAGGCCTGGTCGGCCGCCTCGAGCGCGGCGCCGTGCAGGATGTCGCGCTCGGAGACGGTCAGGCGCTCGGCACCGAGGTGATGCATCAGCTCCGCGAGGATCGCGGTTCCGGCCACGATCGTGGATGCCCGCTCCGGCATCAGCCCACGCACCTGACGGCGCTCCTCCAGCGGCACTGCCGCCAGCCGCTGGAGCTGCGCCGCGACCGCCTCTGCCGACAGCTCGTGCCCGTCGACCCGCTCCGGGATCTCCTCGTCGAGTCCGAGGTCGATCGTCGCCAGTGTGGTGATCGTGCCCGCCACGCCGATCAGCGAGCCCGCCGGCACGTCGCCGGGCAGCATCCCGGCCGCTTCGCGCCGCAAGGCCGCGACCTCCTCTGCCGTTGGCGGATCGCTGTGCAGGTGCCGCTCGCTCATCCGCACGCAGCCCAGGTTCAGGCTGACCGCGAAGTCGACCCGGCCATCGTCGCCCGCGATCAGCTCCGTGCTGCCGCCACCGATGTCGCAGACGACGACGGCCCCGGAAAGCGTCCGTCCGGAGACGACGCCGCGGAGCGTCAGCCGCGCCTCCTGCTCGCCGGTCAGCACCCGGGTGCGCACACCGCAGCGCTGCTCCAGGCGCTGCATGAACTCGGCACCGTTGGCCGCGTCGCGGACGGCGCTGGTCGCCACCGCCAGCGGCGTGGACGCGTCCAGCTCGCGCGACCGTTCCGCGTACCTGGCGACGCACGTCTCGACCCGCTGCATGGACGCCTCGGCCAGCTCCCCGTCTGCGTCCACCCGGTCGCCCAGCCGAGTGATCTCGAGCAGCCGCTCCACCTCGCGCAGTGCCCCGCCGTCCGCATCGGCGACCAGCAGCCTCGTCGAGTTGGTGCCGATGTCGATGGCGGCGACGCGCACGGTCACTTGGTCATGAAGAAGCTGCGGGCGCTCGTCAGCTGGCGGCGCACGGCGTCCAGCGAGCGGTACAGCACCACGAACTCGGCGATCGAGACCTGCAGCCGCGCCAGTGCCTCCTGCAGCACGTGCTGCCGCTGTTGCAGCTCTTCGAGCTTGGCAGGGAGCAGGTCGAGCTGTGACGCCGCCATGTAGCGGTCCACCTCCGCCTGTGCGGCCTTGGCGGACGCCGCCAGGCGGCGCCCGCGCAGGACCACCCAGACCGAAGTGGCCACGACGACGACCAGCCAGAGGATGATCAGGGCAAGCAGCACGGGGCAACTCTACCAATGCCCGCTGTGGTAAAATCCGATGCATCGGCGCGGGGTGGAGCAGTCCGGTAGCTCGTCGGGCTCATAACCCGAAGGTCGCAGGTTCGAATCCTGCCCCCGCTACCTCCACGGGGCCTCCGCATACGCGGGGGCCTCGTCAGTTAAGCGCCGCTGCGCCTCAGTCGTCGGGCAGCACCGCCATCACGATCGCGGATGCCGGGCCTCCCAGCCGCATGTCGCACCGGGCGCTGATCAGCGCGTAGGCCTGGAACGGGTCGATCCCCCGCTCGTCGACCAGGTGGTCGTAGGCCTGGTCCAGCGCCAGCGCGTGTGCGTCATCAAAGCTCTCGGCGATGCCGAGGAAGAACGTCTCCCCGCCGCGGCGGAGACGCGGGAATCGCAGCGCCATCCGCGGCTCCAGGCCGATTCGAAGCGTCGCCTGGCCGGCCGCCTCGAGGCTGACCGATGTCGGCTCAGCGGTGCCCATGGCGGCGTGTAGGTCGCCCATGCTGAGCAGGCCGCCGGCCACGTTCACCGGCAGGTACACGGTCGTCCCCGGCTCCATCTCGCGCAGGTCCATGTTGCCGCCGAACGGGTAGGCGGGCTCGAAGGTCGAGCCGGTGCCGTCGGCCGGCGCGGTGCCGATGCAGCCGATCATCGGCCGCAGCGGCACCCGCTGCGCACCGATCTGGGCGTGGCCGTCGGCCAGCGGAGTCTGGATGGCTCGCTGCTCGTCGGTACGGTGGCCGAGGCCGCCGAACCCCGGCAGCCACACCGACCAAGCCCGGCGCACCTGCACGTCCAGCACCTCGATCCGCAACGCGTCACCGGGCGCCGCACCGCGCACGCTGACCGGCCCGGTCACTCGGTTGAAGTTCGGCAGGCCGATCGCGTCCACCGATTCGCCGTCGGCCAGCCGGGCGTATGCGACGTCGCTGGTCTCGAACGTGACGGTGTCGCCCGGGTCGACCTCGAGCGCCGGCGGGATCGACGCGTCGAAGCTGACCTGGAACGTCTCCGCGGACAGCGTGTGCTCGGCCATTGCACGAATCTAGCAGCCGCCCGCCCTCGTGTCGCTAGCCGTCGACCAGCAGGCCCTGCAGCGGGCCGAGCAGCCGCGCGGAGCGACGCGAGGCGCCGTCGATGCGGGTGATGCGGTGGGTCATCGGCCGGCCGGCACGGCGGCGCTGGAACTGATCCTCGCACCTCGGCCGCCAGACCCGGTCGATCAGTTCGGTGGCGTCGCCGGAGGCCTCGGCCACCGAGCACTCCAGGTGCTCCGCCCAGAGCCTGTGACGGGTCGCAGCTGCCAGCTCGGCGTCGTCCGTGACAAGGGCAGCCTCGGTGTCGTTGAACATGGAGTGGTCGTTGAGGTTGGCCGAGCCGACGATCAGCAGCCGATCGTCGATCACCCCGACCTTGGCATGGACGTAGATCAGGTCGTCGACCGATCCCGCCGGCGCGTACAGCGAACAGGCCAGCACCCGGCCGGCGCCAGCGTCGGCGTTGATCAGCTCGGCCAGAGCGCCGCGCGTGTCGTCGGAGCCGCCCTTGGGGTGGCCCGGCAGCACGAGCAGCATCCGGAACCCGTCGTGCGGCGGATGGCGGAGCTTCTCGGCCAGCAGTGCGACGATCTCCGGCGACCACAGGTACTGCGACTCGATATAGATCAGTCGCTCGGCCGAGCGGATGGCGCGCACGTACGTCTCCAGGACGCCGAACGATCCCTGGCGCAGGCCGTCGTACACGTGCTCCGGGACGGTGCGGACGAGCTGAACGGTGGAGGAGCCGGTGGCAGGAGCAGGCCCGCCGCCGGCGAGCCGCTCGCCGGTGACCTCTCGCCAGCGCAGGGCGAAGTGCTCGGCCACGTCGGCGACCACCGGGCCCGCCACGACGGACGTGACATCGTGCCAGCCGATGGCTGCGCGCGCCGGGTGCCGCGAGCTGTCGCGGCGATCACCCGACAGCGACGTCAGGTCGATGCCACCGACGAACGCCTCCCGGCCGTCGATCACGATCGTCTTTTCGTGGTGGCAGTGGAGCGGCCGTTCGCGCGGGTCGAGCTCACACCGCACCCGCCCCGCCGCCACCAGCTGGTCGCGGGTCTTACGCGCCATCCGCCGCGAAGGGCGGAATAGGGGCACCGGCGCGCCCGCCCACAGAAGCACGCGGACATCGACTCGCTCGGCCAGCTCGGCGAGCAGGTTGCGCACCACCACCGGGACGGAGCCGTCACGCATCACGAAGTCGGGCGAGAGAAACCAGCCGGTGATGTGCACGTACTCGGTGGCCCGCTCCAGTGCGTCGATCATCCGGTCGAAGGCCTGCTCGCCGTCGATCAGCAACTCCAGCTTGTTGCCGGTTTGCGGCTGAAATGCGTCCGCTGCCCAGCCGCCGGCGGGGGCGTCGAGGGCAGCGTTACCCAGCCGCGACAGACGCCGGCGATGGTGTGCCTGTACGGCCGCCGAGACCGCGTCCCCGACACGAGTGTCGATGGCCTCGGCGGCGTCTCGAAACCGCATCAGCGCCTGCGCTCAGCGCTCGGCGTCTGCTCGCGGAGCATCCTCTGTGTCAGCTGACCGGTCGACGTCAGGGTCGATCTCGTCGGCCATGTTCATATGCTCCTGGGCGCTTTCGCGCTCCTGGCTGGCCCGGGCCGCCGTGTCCTCGGCTTCGAGCCGTGCGCGCTCAGCCCGCGCCGCCTTCTCGTCGGCCTCGAGCTTGGCCGCCTCGGCGCTGCGGTTGCGCGAAACTGCCTCTTCGCGATGCGCCTCGGCGGCGGTTCGCCGCATGTCCATCTCGCGCGACCTACGGCGCGACATCAGCGCCACCACAATGGCCACCACGACGACCACGACCACGACCAGCACGATCCATCCTGCAGTTGACACGTCTCATCCTCCTCGTCGGCTGAGGGTTCAAGTACCCGTTGTGACCTTCGACCAAACGCGGTCCGCCTGCCGCGGGCAATCGGGACGCCCCGGACCGGCGTCTATCCTTCATCGATGCCGACCAACGAACCGGCCGAGGCACTGCCCACCGACGGTGAGAGCGCCGTCATCGAGCGCCCGACCAGCACCACTCGCACGGGCGTCATCACCATGGACGCCGGCACGCGGAAGCAGCGCCGCGACCGTCTCGCGACCGAGGAGCCGATGGAGATCCGGGTCGAGGAGCCGGGCGCCGAGCAGCGGAACGTGGCCGTGACCATGCGCACCCCCGGGCACGACTTCGACCTGGCCGCCGGATTCCTGTTCACGGAGGGCCTGATCGACGGCACCCAGGACGTGCGCGGTATCCGCTACTGCGCAGTGCCGCGTGAGGAGCAGCACTACAACGTCGTCAGCGTGGGGGTGACCCGGGCGCTGGCCGACTTCGAGATGCAGCGCAACTTTTACGCCACTTCCAGCTGCGGCATCTGCGGCAAGGCGTCGCTGGACGCGATCGAGACGCGCTGCGCACCCGTGGCCGAGGGGCCGGTGGTGGAGGCGACGCTGCTGGTGACGCTGCCGGATGAGCTGCGACGCGCGCAGAGCGTGTTCGACCGCACCGGCGGGCTGCATGCCGCCGCCCTGTTCGATCCGGCCGGCAAGCTGCTGGCCGTGCGCGAGGACGTGGGCCGGCACAACGCCGTCGACAAGGTTATCGGCGCCGAGCTGCTGGCCGGCCGGCTGCCGCTGTCCGACCGCATCCTGCTCGTGTCCGGGCGCGCCAGCTTCGAGATCGTGCAGAAGGCTGCGCGCGCCGGCATTCCCATCATCTGCGCCGTCTCCGCGCCCTCCAGCCTGGCCGTCGACACGGCGCGCCGGTTCGGCATGACCCTGGCGGGGTTCCTGCGAGACCAGCGGTTCAACGTGTACGCCGGTCCGGAGCGGATCGCCGGCGCCTCCCGTTAGCGATCCGCTGTTCCTGACCAGTCCGGCGCCGCGTAGTTCGTGGAATCAATCATCTAATCTGCGACGGCAACATGGGCCCGACGATAACGACTCAACAGGATCGCCGCTGGTGGGCGCTGATCGTGCTCTGCATGGGCAACCTCATGATCGTGCTGGACACGACGATCGTGAACGTGGCGCTGCCGTCGATCCGCACCGACCTCGGGTTCACCGAGTCCTCGCTGGCCTGGGTCGTGAACGCCTACCTGCTGACGTTCGGCGGGTGTCTGCTGCTGGGCGGCCGGCTGGGCGACATCTACGGGCACCGCAAGCTGTTCCTGGCCGGCCTGGTGCTGTTCACGGCGTCGTCGGTTGCCTGCGGCCTCTCGACCGCGCAGACGGAGCTGATCGCGGCGCGGGCCGTGCAGGGAGTGGGCGGGGCGATCGTGGCCGCGGTGGCGCTGTCGCTGGTGATGACGCTATTCGTGGAGCCGGGCGAACGGGCCAGGGCAATGGGCGTGATCGGATTCGTGGCCGCCGGCGGCGGCAGCATCGGCGTCCTGCTGGGCGGTGTGCTGACAGATGCGCTGGACTGGCACTGGATCTTCCTGGTCAACCTGCCGGTCGGCATCGCCGTGTTCATCGCCTGCCTCAACCTGGTACCGGCCGACAGGTCGGAGCAGCGGACGGGGCGGCTGGACGTCGCCGGCGCGGTGACCGTGACCTCGGCGCTGATGGTTGCGGTCTACGCGATCGTGAACGGCAATCGGGTGGGCTGGGTGACGGGCCAGACGCTCGGCCTGCTGGCTGTTGCCGCGGGACTGCTCGTGCTGTTCCTGGTGATCGAGTCGCGGGTGGAGGCGCCGCTGGTGCCGCTGCGGCTGTTCCGGCTGCGCAACCTGGCGACGGCCAATGTGATCGGTGTGCTGTCTGCGGCGGCGATGTTCGCCTGGTTCTTCCTGTCGGCGCTGTACCTGCAGCTGGTGCTCGGCTACTCGCCGCTGCAGGTCGGGCTCGCGTTCCTGCCCGCCAACCTGCTGGTGGGAGGGTTCTCGATCGGCATCTCGGCGAAGCTGGTGATGCGCTTCGGCATCCGGCCGCCGCTGATTGCCGGCATGCTGTTCTGGACGGTCGGCTTTCTGCTGTTCGCACGCGCGCCCGTCAACGGCGACTATCTGACCGATGTGCTGCCCGCCATGCTGGTGCTGGGCGTGGGCGCTGGGATCGGCTTCAACCCGGTGCTGCTGGCCGCGATGAACGATGTCGAGCCGACCGAGGCGGGGCTGGCATCCGGCGTGGTGAACACGTCGTTCATGATGGGAGGAGCGCTGGGGCTGGCGGTGCTGGCAAGCGCCGCCGCGTCCCGCACGAGCACGCTGACCGCCCGGGGTGAGAGCCAGGCAGCGGCGCTGACCGGCGGCTACCACGTGGCGTTCCTGATAGGGGCGGCGTTCACCCTGATCGCGGCCGGGCTGGCGGTGCTGGTACTGCGGCCGATCGCGATGGGCGCTTCGGCGGAGGCGCCGGACGAGGGTGCGCACGGCCGTCAGCCCGCTGCCGTGGAGGGCTAGCTCCTAGCCCTACTGGCTGCGGGGCTCGGCCACCCGCCCCACGGCCTCGATCTCGACCAGCATGCCGTCGAACAGGAAGCCGCCGGCCACGATCGCGGTGCTTGCCGGATAGGGCGGTGCGAACAGCTCTCCGCGCACCTGCTTGAAGGCGTCGTAGAGCGACGCGTCTGCCAGGAACACGGTCATCTTGACGATCGTCTCGAGCGACGCTCCGCCGGCCTGCAGGGCGAGATCGACGTTCGCAAAGGCCTGGCGGATCTGGGCCTCGGGGTCGTCGCTGACGACGGCGCCGTCGTCGCCGAAGCCGCCCTGGCCGGCGGTGAACACGAGCTCGCCGTCGGTCAGCACCGACTGCGCGTACTGGTACCCGGCGGCCCAGGGGAACGGGTTGGGGAGGGCGCGGTTGGTCACGCGGCGGATCCTAGTCCGGGCGCTGGGCGATGCGGATCATGTTGTCGCGCACCGGGCGGGCGGGGCCGGGCGCCCGCAGCGCCGCCATCAGCGCGTCGACGCAGCGCGGGTCGAACTGGGTGCCGGAGCAGCGCTCGATCTCGCTGACGGCGGCGGGCAGCGTCAGCGCGGCGCGGTAGATACGGTCCTCGGTCATCGCGTGGAACGCATCACAGACGGCGATCACGCGCGAGCCGAGCGGGATCTCGTCGCCGGCCACGCCGTCCGGGTAGCCGCGGCCGTCCCAGCGCTCGTGGCTCGAGCGCACCAGCGGCACCAGGTCCGCGAAGTAGGGGACCGGCTCGAGGATGCGGGCGCCGATGTCGGGATGGCGCTGCATCACCAGCATCTCCTCGCCTGTCAGCGAGCCGGGCTTGCGCAGGATCGTCTCGGGGATGCCGATCTTGCCGATGTCGTGCAGCAGCGCGGCCAGGCGGATCACGCGGACGTCGGCGGGACCGAGATCGAGCTGGTCGCAGACGCGGCCGGCCAGCTCGGCGATCTTGCTGGCGTGGTCGTTGGTGTATGCGTCCTTGGCCTCGAGCGCGGCGGCCAGCGTGCCGAGGGTGGCGAAGTAGGCGTCTTCGAGCCGCTCCGACATGCGGGCGCGCGCCACCATCGTGCCGGCCTCGGCGGCCAGCGCGGTGGCGAGGCGCAGCTCGGCGGGGTGGAAGGAGCGGCGGCGCTCGTCGTAGATCTCGACCAGGGCGTAGGGCTCGCCCTCGACGGTCATCGAGTACATCAGCAGCGACCCGAACCCGAGCTCGCGCAGCCACCGCTCCTCGGCGGGGTCGATGCCGGCCGAGTCCAGGATGCACGTGTACGGCTCGCCCGTGCGCATGACCGCCTCGGTGCTCGGGTAGTCGGCCAGGTCGTACTCATCAGGCGCCGGCTCCCAGCTGAACGGCGGCCGGGCGTAGGCGGCGCGATCCCGCAGGATGCCGCGGTCGTCGTCGAGCAGCGAAATCATGCAGGCGGAGGCGTCGAGGAAGGTGGTGAGCTGGCGTGACAGGTCGGCCAGCACGGCCGGCACGTCGTCGCCGGCGGCCATCGACTGGGCAGCCTCGATCACCTGCAGCACCGGCTCCAGCTGATCCTGGCGCAGCGGCGCGGCCGGCGAGCGCGGATCTGGAGCCGTCTCTCGGGTCATAGCCCGCAAGATTCCGCCCCCATCTGCGGATCCCTCTTTTGGGTGACAGGAGCTCCGCCGCCGACCGCGACGGCCGCAGGCGCCAGCGGGGCGGGTCAGCCGAGGTTGGCCATCAGCGAGATCACGGCCGGGCCCAGCACCACGATGAACACCGCCGGGAAGATCAACAGCACGGTCGGGAACAGCATCTTCACCGGCGCCTTCATGGCCTGCTCCTCGGCCTCGTTGCGGAGCCGGTTTCGGAGGTCGTCGGCCTGCGTCCGAAGCATCTGCGCCAGCGGTACGCCCAGACGGTCGGCCTGCACCAGCGCCCGTACGAAGCTGGTCATCTCGGGGGCGTTCACGCGGCCGGCCATGGCCGCCATCGCGTCGCCGCGGCTGGCGCCCAGCTGGGTGTCGCGCAGCATCAGCGCCAGCTCGTCGATCAGCGGGCCGCGCAGGCGGCGTACCACGCGCTGCAGGCCGGCGTCGAAGCTCATGCCGGCTTCCACCGAAAGCGTCATCAGGTCGAGCACCGTCGGCAGCGCCGCGACGATCTTGTCGCGGCGGCCGCGGACACGCATGTCGATCGCCAGCGGGATGCTCGCGTAGGCGATCCCGGCCAGAATCAGCCCGACCACTGCCGCCATCGCCAGCGAGAGCACGTGCATCACCGACAGGCTCAGCACCAGGCCGTACATCGTCAACGGCACCACCACCTTCAGCCCGGCCAGCTCCTCCGGCGTCAGCAGCCGTGACCAGCCGGCGGCCGCCAGCTTCAGGCGCAGCGCCTCCGCGGCCTGTCCGCGGCCGCCCGGAGCGACTCGTCCGATCCGCCGCAGCCACGCCCGCGGGTCGTTCGTGCGCGCCGGCTCACCGTAGCCGTAGCCGGGGATCCGGCCCAGCGTCGACTCCACCTGGATCCGCTTGGAGGCGGCCGCTCGCAGCAGGAAGAACCCGCTGGCGCCGATCAGGACGACTACAAGAAGGAACACGGCCTCGCCTCCCTACGCGATCGCCCGGGGTTTCACCATCCGCCGCAACACCAGCCCGCCGGCGGTCATCATCACCAGCGCCACCAGGATCAGGGCCCGCCCGGCTCCGGTCTGGTACAGCGGCGACATGTAGCCGGGATTGATCACGGTCAGGATGGCCGCAAGCGCGAACGGCATACCCAGCAGGACGCGGGCTGACATCACGCCCATCGCCACCAGCGCGCGCACTCGTGCGCTGAACTGCTGCCGCTTGCGCACGGTGTCGGCCACCTGGTCGAAGATCTCCGCGAGGTTGCCGCCGATCCGCCGCTGCACGTCGGTCGTCAGCACCACCAGCTCGAAGCTCTCCGACGTCAGCCGTTTGCTCATGTCGTCCAGCGCCTGTTCGATCGGCACACCCAGCCGCACCTGCTTCTGGGCACGACGGAACTCGCCACGCGCCGGCTCGCCCGCCTCCTCGACCAGCGTGTCCAGCGCCTGCGCGAACGAGCGACCGGCACGGAGCGCGCTGGCCCAGACGCCCAGCAGCTCCGGCAGCTGGGCCTCGAAGGCGGTCGAGCGGCGCCGGGCGCGGAAGCGCAGCACCAGCACGGGCAGCGCGCCGCACAGGAGCAGCGGCAGCGCAGGCAGCGGGCCTAGCGTGACCAGCCCGAAGACGGCTGGGATCAGCGCGGCGGCGGCGATGATGGTCACGATCTGGCCAGTGGGAACCGTGCTGCCGGCGCGCTCCGCCAGCGTGTGCAGCCATCGCCACGCCCGCGTCTTGCCAAGCCGGGTCTCGAGCTCCTCGTACATCTCGGTGAGGGCCGGCTCATGCGCCTTCGCCGCCTCCTTCGACAGCTCCGAGGAGTAGGGAGACAGGCGTGCGGTGAGCGCCTGCGGCCGGCGTTCGGCCGCGTTCATGATCACGGTCGCGATCATCATGATGGCGGCGAACCCGAGCAACGCCACGATCCACGCGCCGTACCGGCTCCACATCGAGATCGACGCCCCAGCCACGCCGGCCGGCAGCGCAACCTGCGCCGGCGGCCCGCCGTGCAGACTGATCGTGAGCGTCCGCGAGCTGGAGTGGGGCAGCGCCACGTCGACCGCCCATTCGCCGGCCAGCCGCGTCTGTGCCAGCCTGGCGGCGATCGGTTCGAGCGCCGAGACCTTCGCCGCCGGGACGTAGGTGCCCTGCGCCGCCGCCGTCACCTGGCGAAGGGAGCTGGCCGTGTACGACCCCGAGGAGGTGAGGCCGACCGCGTCCACCTCGACACCGTCGCGCGCGAGCGCCGCGCTGAGATCATCGAGCGTCGTCGCCGACGTGGTGTCGTCGCCGTCCGAGAGCACCACGACCACCCGCCGCGACCCGTCGGCCGGGCCGGCCAGCCGAGCGGCATCGCTGATGCCGTCGTAGAGAGCGGTGCCCTGGTGCGTGGTCAGCGTGGACAGGGCGGCCTGCACCGACTGCACGTTTCCCGTCAGCGGCGTCACGGTGCGGGCCGAGCCGTCGAAGACGACCAGGCCGACCTGGTCGGTCGACCCGACGGCGTCCAGCAGCCGCTGTCCCGCCGCGACGGCGGCCGCCAGCGGAGGCCCGGCCATGCTGGTCGACGTATCGACGGCGAACACGAGGTGCAGCGAGCGTCGCGGGCCGAGCGGCCGCAGCCGCGTCACCCGCGCCGTCCTGCCGCCCAGTTCGGCCTGCACATCCAGGCCGGTGACGTCGCCGGGCGCGCGCATGATCACGCGCACGGTGTGGCCGTTGACCCTGCTGACGCCGGTCACCTGCGGCGGTGCGGCCGTGTCGGCCGCCAGCGCCGCCGGGCTGAGCGCGAGCGCGATCGCGAACGCCACTGCCAGGGCGCGCCGCAGACGCATCAGGCGCTCCTGCGCTGCCCGCGTCGCAGCACGTCCACCTTCGCCGAGGTGTCGCTGTTGAAGAACGACTTGGGAAGCGACACGCCGTTGCGCTCGAGCTTGTCGATGAACGCGGGCCGGATGCCGGTGTGGCGCATCGTGCTCGAGACGTGGTCGTCCTCGGCGTCGCCGGCGAACCCGGCCACGAAGATGTCGGTCAGGGTGATCACGTCGCCTTCGACCCGCGGCACCTCGGTGATGTGGGTGATGCGGCGGCGGCCGTCCACCAGCCGCTGCGTGTGGATGATCAGGTCGAACGCGCTCGCGATCTGGTCGCGGATCGCCTTCAGCGGCAGGTCGAACCCGGCGGTGAGCACCAGCGTCTCCGTGCGCGCCAGCGCATCGCGCGGGCTGTTCGCGTGGATCGTGGTCAGCGAGCCCTCGTGGCCGGTGTTCATGGCCTGCAGCATGTCCACGGTCTCAGCGCCGCGGCACTCACCCACGATGATCCGGTCCGGGCGCATGCGCAGCGCGTTCTTGACCAGGTCGCGGATCGAGATCTGGCCCTTGCCCTCGATGTTCGCGGGGCGCGCCTCCAGGCTGATCACGTGCCTCTGCGACAGGCGCAGCTCGGCCGCGTCCTCGATCGTGACGATGCGCTCCCGCTCGGGGATGAACGAGGACAGTACGTTCAGCATCGTGGTCTTGCCGGTGCCGGTGCCGCCCGAGACCAGCACGTTCAGCTTGCCCTCGACGCAGGCCTCGAGGAACGCCGCGGCCTGGTGGGACAGCGTGCCGAAGGCGATCAGGTCATCGATCGTGAGCGGCTCGCGCGAGAACTTGCGGACGGTCAGCGACGGGCCGGTGATCGCCAGCGGTGGGATGATCGCGTTCACGCGCGACCCGTCCGGCAGCCGCGCGTCCACCATCGGGCTGGCCTCGTCGATCCGCCGCCCGGTCTGAGCGACGATCCGGTCGATCACCTGCAGCAGGTGCCGCTCCGAGGCGAACTGGACGTCGGTCTCCTCGATCTGGCCCCCGCGCTCGATGTAGATGGTGTGGTGGTTGTTGACCATCACCTCCGAGATCGAGTCGTCGGCCAGGAACGGCTCGATCGGCCCGTAGCCGAGGATGTTCGACGTGATCTCGCGCACCAGCCGCGTGCGGTCGGCCATCGAGAGCGGCGTGCCGGCCTCGGCCAGCGCTTCGTCGACGGCCTTCTGGACGTGTTCGCGCAGCTCGTCCTCGGGTACCTCGCCTTCGACCA
The DNA here is from genome assembly GCA_045806525.1 of Gaiellales bacterium. Classification (GTDB taxonomy): domain Bacteria; phylum Actinomycetota; class Thermoleophilia; order Gaiellales; family JAICJC01; genus JAICYJ01. The sequence continues at coordinate 33,293 of JBJMJD010000041.1, forward strand.
GGTCCTGGCCCAGCTCGCGCACCGCCTCGCGCTGCGCGGCGTTCTTGATCTCGACGAAGGGGTCGTTGACGACGTCCGTCGTCGGCTCCACCTTGCCACGCCCGGCCGCGGACTCGTGACGGCGCAGGCGGCCGTGCAGCGATCGCGACTTGTCCGGTTTCATCGCAGGCTCCCTACCACCGCGTCCAGCGACCGGGCCATGTCGTAGAACGACTTGGCGACCCGTGACTTGGGAGCGTCGATCACGACCGGCTGCCCGCGGTTGACGGAGATCGGGATGGCCTTGTCGGACGCCAACGTGTAGGTGATCTCGCGCCGCAGCGTGCGCTCCACGTCGCGGTCGTCCAGGCCCACCCGCGCGCCGGAGCGGTTCATCAGGATGCGGACGTCCTTGACGTCCATCTCCAGCAGCTCCAGCGTCTCCAGTGCGATCTTGAGGCTCTTGATGGTCGGCACGTCGGATGCCCCCACCAGCACCAGCGAATCGGTGTGGTCGATGGCCAGGAGCACCGCCGGCGCGAACTGTGAGGACGTGTCGATCACGACCGCGTCGTAGCTCTGGCGGGCCACCGCCAGCAGCGGCTCCAGCCGGTCCACGTCGACCAGCTCCTCCTCGTCCGGCCGGGTGGGTGCCGGCAGCAGGTCGACGCCGCTCGAGTGCCTGGTGACGAAGCCGGCGAGCTTCTCGCCGTCCAGGTCGCCGGGCGACTGCACCAGGTCGAGGATCGTCCAGCGCGGGGACAGACCCAGCACCAGCGCGTCGTCCCCGGAGTGCAGGTCGAAGTCGATCAGCAGCGTGCGCTTGCCCTGGCGTGCGAAGCAGACCGCCAGGTTGGTGGCGATCACGGTCTTGCCCGATCCGCCCTTGGTCGAGAACACCGTGAAGATGTGCGCCGAGCGGTGGCCCTTGGCCGAGGCCGGTGCCATCGCGGCCATGCTGGCGCGGCGGCTGCGCATGGCGCGCGCCTTGGCGGCTGCCATGCCCAGGGACTGCGGTTCCTGCGGCAGGTACAGGATCTCGTCGACACCCAGCGCCAGCGCCTCGTCGAACCAGCGGCTGGGGTGGCTGTCGGTCAGCGCGACGATGGCGGGGCCGTGGCTGTCGGCCAGCGCGATCCGCATCTCTGCAGGCAGGCCGTCCGCGTCGTGCGGCAGCATCCACACCAGCACCTCCGGCGCGGTCTCGACGATCTCCACCATCCCCGACCGCTCGAACAGGTCGTGAAGCGCGGCGTCGTCCCCCTGAAGTGAAACCCTGATCAGGTCGTTCATCGGTGTATCTCCTCTACTTCGTCGGGACGCCGTGGTGGGGGAACTTGCCCGGCAGCTTCGGCACGGTGATCGGCTGGTAGGTGGCTCCGGTCGAGCCGACCAGTGCCAGCCAGATGTTGTTCGCGCTCTGGTCGCCGGACGAGTTGGCCAGCGCGTTGGCGATGAACAGGCTCTGCTGCTCGGTCACCGCCAGCAGCACGGAGCCCGCCTCCGACCCGGAGTTGACGGCGCTGTCGAGCGTGGGAGCGTCCACCTCGAGCACCCGCGCGTCCGGCACGGCCAGGTACGTGTCGACCTGGTCGTTCGTGCGGTAGCTGGTCAGCACGTCGACGCGGTCGTTGGCGCTGAGGTCGGACAGCAGCCCCGAGTTGGGGTTGAACGGCACCCGGATCGCCCGGAGGTTGCCGGTCACCTGATAGGCCGGGGTCTGCGTGCGGAGCGTACCCACCCGGTTCACGGTCAGCTGGTCACCGTTGTAGAGGCTCTGGGTGATGACCTGACCGGTCACCGCCCCGAAGCCGGTGATGGCGCCGTCGGCGACATCCGACCGTCGCATGGACTGGTAGCCCAGGTACCCCTGCGACCGCGCGTCGTCAACGGTCGTGCCGACCGGCACCTCGTGCGTCGCCACGATCACCGTGACGGTGTCGGTGCTCGACTCGGCGCTCTTGCGGACGTGCGAGGTGTAGGCGAACAGCGCAGCTGCGGCGGCGACCGCCAGGACGAAGCTGATGATGAGGTTACGGCTGAGCGTCGGCATCTGCGGTGGATCTCCTTTTGGTGCTGCGATGGGTGAGCCGAGTGCGGGGGCCGCTACCCGGCCCGCATGGTCGCGTCGCGGCAGAGATCGCCCGACTTGACAACGATTCCGAGCAGGTTGACGGCGTAGGTGGAGCAGGCTGTCGCCGTGTAGGTGGCGGTGCCGTGCGCTTTCGAGGCGGTGAGCGAGACGCGCTTCAGAGCGACGTCGCCGGCCGCTGCCCTGGCAGCGGCGCGGGCGGCGGCCCGCTGGTGTCCGTGACGCGCGGCGGCGCCGGCGCGGGCACCGTCAGAGGCCGCGTGGTGGAGGGTCTGCCAGGTGCCGTAGACGACGCTCAGCTGCCAAATCGACAGCAGCAGGACGAGCAGGATCGGCAGCACTATGGCCATCTGGATCACCGCCTGTCCTTGCTGGTGTGAGCGCTCAGTGATGGTTCGCATTCCGTCGCGGGGGGAAGGGCCCTGCATGGCGCCTATCGGCACCGGTCGAGAGGTTCTTGACCTCGAACACGGGACGAGCAGCGCCGGGGGAGCCGTGCACTACTACTCACGTAGTAGCGAACCCTGGTCGATCTGTCTACGTGCTCGGGATAAAGGTTGCGCGTTCCGCCTGACCGCGCCTGTAAGGTTCCCGCTCGTGACGGTGCTTTCCATCCCCAGCCCGGGCGATCCGTTCCTGATCAATTCCGGGCCGATCCACGCCCGCTGGTACGGCCTGCTGCTGGCCCTGGGGGTGCTGCTGGCCGGTTGGATCGCTCGTCGCGAGTTCCGTCGCCGCTCGATGGATCCGGAGCTGGCCTACACGATCGCCGTGTGGGCGGTGCCGTTCGGCCTGATCGGCGCCCGCCTCTACCACGTGGCCACCGACTGGGACGCGTTCAGCAACAACTACTCCCAGATCCCGGCCATCTGGAACGGCGGCCTCTCGATCTTCGGTGCGGTGCTAGGCGGCATGCTTGGCTGCTGGATCGGCTGCCGTCGCGTGAACCTGCCGTTCTGGCGCGTGGCTGACTGCATCGCGCCCGGCCTCGTCCTGGCGCAGGCGCTGGGGCGTTGGGGCAACTACTTCAACCAGGAGCTGTACGGCAAGCCCTCCGACCTGCCCTGGGCGGTCAAGATCGACCCGGCCCACCGGACGCCGCCCTACACCGACTCGTCCACCTTCCAGCCCATGTTCCTGTACGAGTCGATCCTGGACGTGCTGGTCTTCTTCGTGCTGATCTGGTTCACGCGGCGCTACTGGAGACGGGTGCCCTATGGCACGGTGTTCGCGCTGTACGTGACGCTCTACAACCTCTACCGCGTGCCGCTGGAGACGCTCAAGATCGACACGGCCGACATCTTCTTCGGTCAGCGCGTCAACGTGTGGGTCTCAGGCGTGCTGTTCCTGGTCGGGCTGATCACGTTCGTCCTGCTGTTCCACCGGCGGACGGACGCGCCCGCCGCGCCTGCCACGCCGGCTGTGGCGGCGGCTGTCGCCTCGGGCCATACGCCCACGCCCCGCCCGGAGGCGGCGATCGCCGCCCGCCAGCGTACCCAGCGCCGCAAGAAGAGCTAGGCCTGGTCCAGCGCGTCGGCCAGCAGCCGCTCGAGCGCGCGCACGCAGCCCGCGTCCAGCCGCTCGCCCGCCTGCTGCCAGAGCAGCGAGAGGGCAAGGCCAGCCGATGCCTGTGAGCGGTGTCCGCCTGCGGCCACGAACGCCTCGGCGACGGCGATCACACGGGCTTCGAGCGGCGCCTCGGCCACGGGATCGAAGCGTGCCAGCAGCCAGCCCGCCGCCTCCTCGTCGATCATGCCTGCCGCCACGCGCTCGGACAGCCGCCTGCGCTCGGCCTCCTCTTCGCGGGCGGTTGACGGGGCGTCCAGCGAGGCCGCCAGGCGCACCCGGTCGACGTGATCGGGGTCGAGACCGTAGGCGCCTGCGATGTGCCCCGCGTACTCGCTGACGGCGCGCGAGTCGGCCGATCGCGTGCCGCGCGCCTCCAGCGATCGCACCGGCTCGTCGGCAGCCTCCGCGAGCCCGTCCCAGGCGATCACGCGGGCGTCGCCGGAGCGGCCCAGCGCGGCGCTGGCCAGGCGCACGAGCTCGTCGTTGGTCGCCGCGTGCTCGGGAAACGCGGCGACGCCGCCGGAGATGGTGATGGGATCGCCGTCCAGCGACAACCCGCCGGCCAGCCGCCCGACCAGGGCCGCCGCCGACTCGGCGGTCATGCCCGGCAGCACCAGAGCGAACTGACCCTCGTCCAGCCGGCACACGCAGTCGTAGCTGCGGACGCCGCCCGCGAGCCCGCCGGCCGCCAGCCGCAGCACGCGGTCAGACTCGGCGGCTCCATGCTTCGCGCTGTAGCCGGCCAGACCGTCCAGGTCGACCAGCGACACCGCCAGGCTCTGGCCGGTGCGCTTGGCGCGCGCCAGCTCCCGCCCGAGCACGCTCTGGAAGCCGAGGTGGTTGGGCAGGCGCGTCAGCGGGTCGAGCGTGCCCGATTCGCCGGCGACGCTCTCCCACAGGCGCGCGGCCTCCATCGCCTGCGCCGCGACCCCCGCCACGATACGGGCGTGTCCGAGTCCAGCGGGGTCGGCCACCCGCTCGGCGAGCAGCCCCCCGAGCACGCGCCCGGCGCTGACCAGCGGAAGCAGCGTGCGGCCTTCATCGGTGACCGGATCAAGTCCCGGCAGCTCCAGCCGCCGGGGGCCGTCGCCCGTGAGCAGGGCGAGGCCGTCTCGCTGCTCGCTCAGGGCGTAGCTCGAGACGGAGCCGGCACCCAGCGCCGCGCCGGCCGCGTCGGCCGCCGCCGCGAGGACGCCCGGCAGGTCGAGGCCCGTCTCGCAGGCGGCCACCAGGCGCGCCAGGTCGCGCTCGAAGGCCGCCGTCTCAGGCACCGTCGCCCTCCTGCAGCTTGCCGGCCGCGACCAGCACCCGCACCGTGGTGCCGGTGCCCGGCACCGAGTCGATATCCAGCCGCCCGTTCAGGATGGCGGCGCGCTCCTGCATCGACGCAACGCCGTGGTGGGGCAGGCCGTCGTCCGGCTCCGACATCTCGCCGCTGCCGTCGTCCACGACCCGCGCCTCGAGGCCCTCGCGGGGCGACCCGTGCACGCTGACGACGATGGTGGCCGGGTTGGCGTGCTTGAGCGCGTTGGTCATGGCCTCACGCACGATCTGGAACAGGCACACCTGGTCGTCGCCGCTGAGCGCGTCGGCATCGGCCACGTCGAGCGTGACGACGACCCGGTGGTCGGCCTCGAAGCGGTCGGCGATCGCCTGCAGCGCCGTCTCGAAGCCCTGCTCGCGCAGCGTCCAGGGCTCGAGGGCGAACGACAGCTCGCGTACCTCGCCGATCACGGACCGCTGCCGCGCGCGGGCGGTGTCGAGCACCTGCTGGGCGGTCTCGGTGTCGCCCGCCTCGATCGCTTCCGCGGCGGCGTTCAGCATCATGTTGACCCCGGCGAGCGTCTGCACGGGCCCGTCGTGGAGGAAGGTCGACAGACGGCGCCGCTCCTCCTGCTCGGCCGACACGACCCTGCGCGAGAGCTCGGCCCGCTCATTCTCGCGGATGCGAGCCTGCGCAAGCAGCGCCTCCACCCGCTCGAACAGCGCGGCGCTCTCCGCGGCACGCGCGGCGAAGTCGGCGAACAGCGTCGCCCGGGCCAGGTCGTCGGGCCCGAAGCCGGTGCCGCCGTGCAGATCGAGCAGCACCACCAGCGCGTGCAGGCGGCCGGCCACCACCAGCGGCACGGCCAGCAAGGCCCGCGGACGCAGACGGCGGGTGACCTCGTCAACGGCCTCGGCCGGGCCGGTGACGGCTCCCACCAGGTCGCGCGCGGCCACGGCCAGCGCAGAGCCCTCGGCATCCATCGGCACGCGTGCGTCACCCAGCGGGCCCAGCGTCAGGCCGGCGGCGGCGGCCGGTCGCAGCGAGCGCTCGCCCGCGGCCGGCACCAGCACCAGCACGGCATCGGCGGTGAACAGTCGCTGCGCCTCAACCGCCGTGTGCTCGAGCACCGCCGCCGAGTCGAGGCCGGCGGAGACCGCGCCAAGGCTCCGGACGAGACCGTCCAGGAAGCGGCCTTGCGCGATCAGCTCCTGGCGGAGCCGATGCTCAGTCGATGATTGCGGTGCGGAGGGCGATGGCGACTGCATGTGTGCGTGTGTCCGCCTCGAGCTTCGAGAGGATATGGCGCACATGGCTCTTCACCGTTTCCTGGCTGATGAAGAGCTTGGCAGCAACATCGGCATTCGACATCCCGTCGGCGAGCAGCTGAAGGATCTCACGCTCGCGGGCTGTCAGCATGTTCTCGCGTTCCTTGGTCAGGAATGCGGGCATCAGCGCGGGGTCGACGTAGCCGTCGCCATCGGCCACCTTCTGGATGGCGCGCACGATCGTCTGGTGCGGCGCCTCCTTCAGGATGTAGCCCTTTGCGCCCGACTCGAGGCCGCGCGTCAGCAGGCTGCGCTCGGCAAAGGCGGTGAACATCAGCACCGCCGTCTCCGGGATCTCGCTGGTGATCTCCTTGGCGGCGGCCAGCCCGTCCATGCCGGGCATCCGCACATCAAGGATCACGACGTTGGGCTTGCGGCGCCTGGCCAGCGTCACCGCGGCCTCGCCGTCGGCGGCCTCGCCGACAACTCGAATGTTCTCCGACCGTGACAGCGACAGGCGCAGGCCTTCGCGTACCACCTCGTGGTCGTCAACGATCAGACAGGTAATGGGCTCACTCACGTGCACTCCAAGAGTCGCGGCATTTGCCACCGGTGAGCTGTATCGGCAGGAACGCGGCGCTCCGTTAGCCCCAACCGTTTTTCCGGCTTGGCTCGACCGGTGGGGAGTTCTGGTCCCGTCCCGCGATCCCTGCACCATAGAGGTATCCGCCGCCATTGGTAGACTCCTGGGTGCGTGAGCGACGAGCCTCCGAGTACCTGCCCGGCATGAGAACCGCACTCGCGCTGCTCGCGGTTCTGCTGATCGTCCTGGCCAACGGCTTCTTCGTGGCGGCCGAGTATGCGCTGGTCACCATGCGCCGGACGCGTGTCCAGGAGCTGGTCGATCAGGGTAGCCGTGGCGCCCGCCGGGTGTCGGACCTCCAGCAGAACCCGGCTCGCTTCATCTCGGCCATCCAGCTGGGCGTGACGCTCTCCAGCCTGGCGCTCGGTGCCATCGGCGAGCCGGTCATCTCGAACCTGCTGGACACGCCGCTGGGCTGGCTGCCGTCCAGCTGGCACGGTGGCGTCGCGCTGACCATCTCGGCGATCCTGGCCTTCTCGATCCTGTCGTTCTTCCATGTGGTGCTGGGCGAGATCGTGCCCAAGAGCTACACGCTGCAGCACGCCGAGCGGGTGGCGCTGGTGGTGGCGACGCCGATCAATATCTTCTACGCGATCTTCCGGCCGTTCATCTGGGCGCTGGTGGCGGCCAGCGCGGCCGTCCTGCGCTGGCTGGGGCTGCCGCCGGAGGCGCGGCGCTCGTCCGTGCACTCGGAGGAGGAGCTGAAGATGTTGGTCACCGCGAGCCGCGAGCAAGGCGTGCTCGAGGAGGAGGAGCAGACGATGCTCCACAAGGTGTTCGCGTTCGCCGACAAGGACGCGGCCGACGTGATGGTGCCGCGCCCCGACGTGGTGGCGCTGCCCCTGGAGCTGCCGGTGGCGGAGCTGCTGCGGTTGATGCTTCAGCATCCCTACACCCGCTATCCGGTCTACGACGGGGAGCTGGACGACGTGGTCGGCGTGCTGCACGTGCGCGACCTGTTCGCGGCGCTGCACGACCGCGGGATCGATGGCGTGGACGTACGCGCGCTGCTTCGCCCGGCGATCATGGTTCCCGAGACGAAACGGCTCGACGAGCTGCTGTCCGACTTCCGCGCTACCTCGAACCACATGGCGATCGTCGTCGACGAGTACGGCTCGCTGGCCGGCATCGTCACGCTGGAGGATCTGCTGGAGGAGATCGTGGGCGAGATCGGCGACGAGTTCGACGTGCCGGAGGCGGGCATCCGGCGGCTGGGTGTGGGGCGCATGCGGCTGGGCGGGTCGTTCCCGATCGAGGAGTTCAACGTGCGGTTCGGGACGTCCCTGCCCGACGAGGACTACCACAGCGTCGGCGGCTTCGTATTCGGCGAGTTGGGCCGCGCGCCAAAGGTGGGCGACTTGGTCAAGACCGACGGCGTGCTGTTCGAGGTGAGCGGGGTGGACGGCCCGCGCATCGTGGAGGTGGACGTGACGCTGAAGCCGGCCGAGACGGAGCCGGCGGCCGAGGAGCGGGGCCAGGCCTCAGGCTGAGGCGGCCAGCTCGTCCGAGCGCCGGGCCATCTCGACGTCGCGGTCGGTGATGCCGCCGGCGCTGTGGTTGACCCAGTCGAGCTCGACGCGACCCCAGCCGACGAGCATGTCCGGATGATGGTCGGCCGCCTCGGCGGCGTCCGCCACGCGGTTTGCGAAGGCCATCGCCTGGGCGAAGTCGTCGAACCCGTAGCGCTTGTGCAGGGCGCCGGACTGCTCCGACCATTCGCTGCCCAGCGACTCGAGCGCCGACGCCAGCTGATCCGGTGTGAGTACGTCCATCGCGTCGCAGCTTACCGCGGTATCGTGCCTTCTCCGATGCCGCCCGCAGAGCTGAGCGCTACCGATCACGCGATCATCGAGATCCTCCAGCGTGAGGGCCGCACGACGTACGCCGATATCGGCTCGCGGGTAGGGGTGTCGGCCACTGCGGCGCACGAGCGGATCAAGAAGCTCGAGGCCCGTGGCGTGATCCGCGGCTACCAGGCGGAGATCGATCCGACGCTGGTGGGAGCCGGCGTCACGGCATTCATCTTCGTATCGCAGAAGGCCGGGCCGCGCAGCCCGGTGGAGGAACTGTTCGCCGACACGCCGTGGGTGCAGGAATGCCACCACGTGGCCGGCGAGGAGACGCTGCTCCTGAAGGTGCGCGCCGAGTCGATGCCTGCGCTGGAGCACCTCGTGTGGGAGATCCGTGCCCTCGACTCGGTCGAGCGCACGCGCACCGTGGTGGTGCTGGCGACCGTGTTCGAGAACCGCCCGGTCGCGGCCGCAACGGTCGACGAATCGGCACACAGCTAGCGCCGAGCTGCCACACCCGGGACACACGTCGTCACGCGCTCGTTGGCAACACCGGTGCCAGGCGCGGGTGTTGCGCCACCGGGGCGTTGCGACCGCGTTTCACGCCGCCGGCGTTCCGCCGAGATCGGCCGCATCGGTCGCCGTTCCGAGCTGATCCTGTGGCCTTGCCGTTGGCAACACCGGTGCCAGACGCGGGTGTTGCGCCACCGGGGTGAGACGCGGCCGTGACAGGCCGTAACGCGGCGGCTACTCGAAGCTGAGCGGCTGCTCGGTGACCGCCATCTCGGCGATCCGGTAGCCCTTGATGTCGGCGCCGCCGCCGGTCAGCGACACGATCACGTAGGTCGCGTCCGGCCAGAAGGCCTGCTCGGCGTCGGTGCGCGAGGGGTAGGCCGGCGAGGACACGTGAGAGTGATAGATGCCTATCAGGTCGAGGCCGGCGTCGTCGATCTCGTTCATGATCCGGATCTGGTCGCGCGACTCGATCCGGTAGTAGTAGGGGCTTGGCTCGTCCGGCTGGGCCGGGAAGAAGCGCTCGGCGCGGCCGTCGAGCCCGGCGATGATGCCGCAGGCCTCGTTGGGCAGCCCCGCCCGTGCGTGCGCGACGATCTCGTCGCGCATCGCGGCCGGGATCACCACCAGACGCGCTCGTCCATGGCCGCCTCGAGTTCCTCCAGCGGCGTCGTGTACAGCCCTGCGCTCATATACTTGGAGCCGCCGTCGGCGAACAGCACCACCACGTTCTGCGAGTCGTCCATCTCGGCGGCCACCCGGCGCGCCACCGCCAGCGCCGCTCCCGCGGAGACACCCGCGAAGATGCCCTCCATGTCCAGGAGCTTGCGAAGCATCAGCACGGCCTCGCCGTTGGAGACCAGCACCTTGCGGTCCAGTTCGCGGATGTCCAGAATCGGCGGCGTGTAGCCGTCCTCGAGGCTACGCAGTCCCATCACCGGGTCGCCCTGCAGGGGCTCCGCGGCCACGATCTGCACGTCCGGGTTCGCCTCTCGCAGACGCCGCCCGCTGCCCATCAGCGTGCCGCCCGTGCCCAGCCCGGCCACGAAGGCGTCCACCTGGCCGCCGGGCGCCTGCTCCAGGATCTCGACGGCCGTGCCGCAGTAGTGGGCGGCAGGGTTGGCCTCGTTCGCGTACTGGAACGGCATGAACAGGCTCGGGTCGCGCTCCGCGAGTTCGCGGGCCATCGCGACCGCGCCGTTCGACCCCAGGTTCCCGGGCGAGAACAGGATGTCCGCGCCGTACATCCGCAGCAGCTCGACCCGCTCCTGCGTGGCCGACTCTGGCATCACGACGGATACGGGGTAGCCCTTGACCTTGCCGATCATGGCCAGCGCGATCCCGGTGTTGCCGCTGGTCGGCTCCAGGATCCGCTGCCCCGGTGCGAGCTCGCCCGAGTCCTCGGCCGCTTCAACCATCGAAAGCGCCACCCGGTCCTTGACCGAGCCGGTCGGGTTCTGCTCCTCCAGCTTCGCGAAGATGCGCGCGCCCGCCGGCGGCCCGATCCGGGGCAGCTCGACCAACGGTGTGTTGCCGACCGCGGATAGCGCCGCCACTCGCTCCATCTGCAGGCAGCCCATCGCTAGCGCCCGCCCCCCGCCATCGCCGGCAGCACGATCACGGTCGACTCGGGTGTGACGCTGGTGTCCAGCCCCTGCCCGAGGCGCACGTCCTCGTTGTTCACGTAGACGTTGACGAACCGGTTCAGCTCGCCGCCGTCATCCAGCAGGTGCCCCCGGATGGACGGGTAGCGGCTGGTCAGATCGTCGAGCAGCTCGCGCACGGTCGCGCCGTCGGCGTCGACCTCGCGCGCTCCGCCCACTGCCTGGCGGAGGATCGGAGGCATGCGCACCGTCGACATCTAGGCGACGGCCTTCTCGATCACGGGGGCGACTGCCCGCACCGGGGCGGCGCAGAACTGCTCGTAGTCGATGAACTCGATCTGCTCCGGATCCTTGCTGCAGACCGGGCAGTTGGCGTCACGATGCATCTTCAGCTCCACGAACTCCATGGCAAGGGCGTCGTAGCGTAGCTGGCGCCCGATCAGCGGATCACCCACTCCCAGCAGCAGCTTCACGGCCTCCGTCGCCTGGAGCGTTCCCACCACTCCCGGCAGGACGCCCAGCACGCCGCCCTCGGCGCACGACGGCGCCAGCTCCGGCGGCGGCGGCTCCGGGTACTGGCAGCGATAGCACGGCCCGACCCGCGGCGCGTACACCGTGACCGATCCCTCGAACTGGTAGATCGAGCCGTGCACGACCGGGATGTTCGCGACCAGGCTGGCGTCGTTCAGCAGGTAGCGCGTGGGGAAGTTGTCGGTGCCGTCGACGATCACGTCGTAGCCGGTGATCACGTCCAGCACGTTCTCCGACGTGAGCCGCTCCGTGTACTTGACGATGGTGATGTCGGGGTTGAGCGCACTCATCGCGATCTCGGCCGAGTCGACCTTCGCCATGCCGATCCGATCCTCGGTGTGCAGGATCTGCCGCTGCAGGTTGGAGCGGTCGACCACGTCGGAATCGATGATCCCGATCGTGCCGACGCCCGCCGCCGCCAGGTAGAGCGCGGCCGGTGACCCCAGCCCGCCTGCGCCGATCAGCAGCACCTTGGACTCCAGCAGCCGCAGCTGCCCGGCCTCGCCCACCTCCGGGATCAGTGTATGACGGCTGTAGCGCTCCTGCTGCTGCGGCGTGAGCATCTGTGGCAGCTTCCATTCGTGGCCGTTCTGCTTCCAGTTCGAGAAACCGCCGGCCATCGAGACCACGTCGGTGTAGCCGAGCTCGTGCAGCGTCTTGGCGGCGAACGCCGAACGGTTGCCGGCCGCGCAGTACAGGATCACGGGTGCGTTGCGGTCGGACGCGGTGTTCTCGATCCGCGACTCCAGGTTGCCGCGGGGGATGTGCACGGCGCCGGGGATGAAGCCCTGCTCGTACTCGTCGCGCTCGCGCACGTCGACCAGCACGGGACGCGTCTCTGAGCCCAGCAGCTGCTCCGCCTCTGCGGCCGTGACCTCGCGGATCTCGCGCCGTGTTGCTGCAAGATGTTCGCGGTACGTGGCCACGCCCATCACCTACCCTTTCACTGAAACCCCACACGCGGAAACGCGCCAGGGGCCGGAATGTCCCTCTGAATTGTAGCGGGGTATGGATCCAAACTCCATGCCCTTACCACTGTGAACGAGCCACCCCGCGAACATATTCCCGGCCGCCGCCGGCGGCTGGTCGTGCTGCTCGCGGTGGCGGCCGTGATCGGCGTGGCCGCGGCCGTGGCGGTTGCCGTGAGCGCGCGCGACGACGGCTCGCAGCCCGCCGTGGCGGCAGCCGCCTGCCGGCAGCTCTCCGGCCGCCCGCCGCTGGCGCTCGACCTGCCGGGCCCGGTGCTGCCTGCCCAGGACCAGCAGAACGACGAGGCCGTGCTGCGGGCGGCCGAGCAACGCCTGCCGGCCGGCGACGTGCGAATCTCGGTCGGGCGGCTGGTGAACGCCTACCAGAGCGCCGGGTCCTCGTCGACGCTGCGCGGCCTGCAACGGCTCGATCAGTCGCGGCCGGTGGTGCGGTTGCACGAGGGGCTGGTGCAGCTGTGGGCGGGTGACTGCACCGCCGCCGAGCGGACGCTGCAGCGGGTGCGCGGCGCCGACCTCTACGGCTACTACGGCACCGTCGCCGACAACACCCTGCACACCGACCAGCGGCCGGGGCTGCCGATCTACATCCCGCCCGACGGCACGCCCCACGGCACCGTCGCCCAGCTGCGGGCGCGCGTGCGGAGGCATCGCGACGACGGGCCGGCCTGGCTGGGCCTGGCCTACGCCGAGGAGGCTGCGGGTGACCGACGGGCGGCGCTGGCCGCGGCCCAGACTGCCCGCGCCGTCGACCCCACGGCCGTCTCCCCCCGCGTCGCTGTGGCCGTGATCGGCTACGACAAGGCCGATCCCACCGCATCGTTTGCGGTGCTGGGGCCGCTCACCGCCCAGGCCAGCGATCCCACGGAGGTGCTGTTTCACCTGGGGCTGCTGCTGTACTGGCGCAAGCAGGACACCGACGCCGTCGCCCAGTGGCGGCAGGTGGTCTCGGAGTCGCCCGGCTCGATCTACGGCAGGATCGCGGCCCAGTTGATGCGCCAGATCAGCTGACGCGGGTGGCGCCGACGTACATCTCGGAGTACCAGCCCGACAGCGACGAGATTTCGACGACTGTGCCCGTGTGCGGCGCGTGGATGAAGCGTCCGCCGCCGATGTACATGCCGACGTGTCCGAGGTGGTCGAAGAAGACCAGGTCGCCGGGGCGCAGATCGGCCCGCGAGACGTGGCGGCCGGCCCGGTACTGGTCGGCCGCCACGCGAGGGATCTGCACGCCCAGCCGCCCGTAGACGTACTGCATCAGGCCGGAGCAGTCGAAGCCGGAGGGGCTCTCCCCGCCCCACACGTAACGCACGCCCAGCTCGCGCTTGGCCAGCGCCACGGCGCGGGCGCCAAGGCTGCTGACCGGGTGGTGGGCCCGGTGGTGATGACGGTGATGGTGGTGCGTCCGGTGATGGTGGGTGTGCCGGCCGCCGCTTGGTGGCGGTACGAAGGTGAAGTCGGTGCTGGCGGCGAGGTGCAGCGCAGCCCGCGTGTGCGGCCCCACCTGGCCGTCCACCAGCAGCCCGTGGCCGGCCTGGTAGGCCTTGACCGCGTGCAGCGTTATCGGCCCGAAGTCGCCGTCGGCGGTGATGCCGAGCGCCCGCTGCAACACGGCGACGGCCGGCCCCCGGTCGTGCAGGCGGATGACGATCTCACTTCCGACCGTCGTTCCATGGCCGGCCGTGGCCAGGGCCGCGCGCGTGTGAGGGCCGACCTGGCCGTCGACCAGCAACCCGTGTGACCCCTGGAACAGCTTCACGGCGTGCAGCGTGTGGCGGCCGAATATCCCATCGGCCGAGACTCCGAGCTGGCGCTGGAGCTTGACCACGTCCGGTCCTGTGTCTCCCACCCGCAGGATGCGGGGAAGCACCCGGCGCGCCCCGGCTTTCGCCGACGCCTGGTGTTCCTTCCCCGCCGCGTAGGCGGGTGCTCCCATGCCGGCTGCGGTCGCAGCCATTACCAAGGGCACGCTCATACGTCGCACCTGGCGGCGGCGGCGGTATGACTCGCGGCGCCGGGCAGAGCGCGCGCGCGAGGCCTCCCACAGCTCCGATGACCCCAGATCCCTCACGGAGTTCTGCACGGCGACCACGCTACGCCCCGGTTGTCAGGTGGCGGTTAGCTGACCGTGAAGATCTTGTGCACGCTGCGTGTCACCATGGCGGCCGCCCGTGCACCCAGCGGCCGGCCAGCATGGTCGCGACCACCCTGGCCCGGGCGATCCGCTCAGGATGGGCAACGATGTCGGTGTCGAGCACGACCAGGTCGGCCTCCAGGCCGGGCAGCAGGCAGCCCCGGCGGCGCTCCTCGCCGACGGCGTAGGCCGCCGCCGCCGTGTGGCACGCGATCGCGTCCGCGACCGGGATCGCCTGCTCAGGGTGCCACGGCTCGCGGTCGTCCAGCGTGCGGTGCACGGCGGCCTGGATCGCGGCCATCGGGTCGAGCTCCTCGATCGGGGGGTCGGCGCCGAACACGACGTGGGCACCCGAGTCGAGCAGGTCGCGGGTGCGGTACCCCTTGGCCGCGCGTTCACCCCAGATCTGGTCTGCCAGTTCGCGGTCGCTGGTCGCGTGCACCGGCTGCACCGAGGCGATCACGCCCAGCTCGGCGAAGCGGGGCAGGTCGGCGTCGTCGAGGCACTGGGCATGCTCGATGCGCGGCCGCAGCAGCGCCTGCTGCCACAGCTCCCGGGTGCGGTGAAACGCGTTCAGCGCCGCCCGGTTGGCGCCGTCGCCGATCGCGTGCACGGCCACCGCCAGACCGCAGGTTGTGGCCTCCGCGACGCCATCCGCCAGTTCGTCTTCCGACAGCAGCTGTTCGCCCGATCCGTCCAGCATCCAGGCCGTGCGCGATCCCAGTGTGCCGTCCATGAACGCCTTCACCGGCCCCATCCGAAGCAGGTCGCTGCCAAAGCCGGTGCGCAGCTCCAGCGCCTTGGCCGCCTCGATCGCCCGCAGCGGGACGCTCATCGCCACCCGCAGCGTCAGCCGCCGGTCGGCGTCGTAGCGCTGCCACAGCCCGCGCCCGCCCTGGGCCTGGAAGTCGTGCACCCCGATCACGCCGCGGGAGTTCGCAACGGCCATGCCCTCGCGCAGCGCCTGCGAGCATTCCAGCGGCGTGGCCGGCGGCACCGGGAAGCGCCAGGCATCCCACTCCTGAAGCACGCCGGTCGGGTGCTCGGCACCGGCCGCGCGAAGCGCCGCGCTGTTCACCCACAGGGTGTGGTGGTCGTGAGCCCACAGCGCGGCCGGCCGCTCGCCGGTGACCTCGTCCAGCGCGGCGCGGTGCGGCGGCCCGTCCGGCCAGGTCGCCCCCAGCCAGCCCTTGCCGCGCAGCCAGCCGTCGCCCTCTGCGGCTACGCCGATCGCGGCGCAGGCCTCCGCCAGGCTGCGGCAGCCGTGCAGGTCGAGCCAGGTGCGCTCGAGCGCCCAGTCCAGGAAGTGGACGTGGGCGTCGGTGAACCCCGGCAGCACGCAGCGGCCGTCCAGGTCGATCCGTTCGTGGCCGACGGCGTCGGAATCCCCCTCGCGCACGTCCACCCCACCGGCGATCAGCGTGCCGGCCACCGCCAGCGCCCGCACCTGGGGCAGGCGCGGATCCATCGTGTAGATCGGGCCGTTGTGGAGGATCAAACGGCCGGTAGTCTACGCCGGGTGATAGCGGCTGAGGAGATCGAGGGGCGGCTCGCGCGGTTCCAGGCAGGCCTCGCGGCGGGCGGCCTGGATGCCGCCGTGATCGTCGAGAGCACCGACCTCGCCTACCTGACCGGCACCAACCAGCAGGCGCACCTGATCGTGCCGGCATCGGGCCGGCCGCGGCTGCTGGTGCGGCGCACGCTGGAGCGGGCCCGGG
>JBJMJD010000042.1:0-15817 GCA_045806525.1 Gaiellales bacterium
CGTGGCGGCCGCCCTGACCGACGCCCGGTCACCGACAGAGGCGCTGAAGAGTGCGGCTTCCACGGTCTTCGCCAACTCGAGCTACGACCTGGTTGCGGCCACGATCGTGCTGGAGGACACCCAGGAGCAGCAGCTGGTGAGTGACCTGTCGCGCCTCGGTGCCGACCCCGGCAACGAGCGCCGTCCGCTGCACGCGGGCGTGGTGGGAGCCTCCATCCGGTCGCGCGAGCAGATCCTGCTGGGCGACGCACAGACCGACCCCAGGTTCGACTGGCCGCACCCGCTGCCGCTCAACTCGCTGCTGGTGACGCCGGTGGTCGTCGACGACCGCTGCGTCGCGGCGCTCGAGATCTGGGACGCCCATGCCGAGCGGTTCGACCGCTTCGACGCGGCACTGATGCAGCACGTCTCCGACCACCTGGCCGCGGCCTGGCGCAGCATCAACCTGCGTGACGAGTCGGAGCGGCGGGCGCAACGCCTGGAGCTGACGCTGGAGGTGACCCGCGGCGTGGCCGCCGCCACCAGCCCGGAGGGCGCCCTCGCTGCGGCGGCCGCCGCACTGGCCCGCTCGACCGCCTACGAGACGATGGCTGCGGTGCTGGCCGACCGCGTCGCCGGCGAGCAGATCCTGGTGGCCGCCTACTACCCGGACGGGGAGCGGCCTGCCGGCCTGCGGCGCCCCCTGGGCGACGGCATCACCGGCTTCGCGCTCGAACATGGCACCCCGCTGCGGATCGATGACGTGACCGAGCGCCGCAACTGGCAGGCCTGGGCCTGGGAGCCGACCTACCACTCGGTGCTGCTGATGCCGGTGGTGGTGGATGGCACCTGCGTGGCCACGCTCGAGCTGGGTGACCATCGCCCCAACCGCTTCAGCGACCAGGACATGGTGTTGATGGCGACCGCGGCGGAGCAGGTGGCCGCTTCGCTGCGCCGCATCGGCCTCGGGCGGGAGTCGTCACGCCGTGCCGATCGCCTGGCGCTGGCGGCCGAGCTGGCGCGCGGCATCGCCGAGGCCGGCACGGTCGAGCACGCGCTCGATCTGGCCGCCCGTACCGTGTTCGAACGGGTCAACTACACCGCGACGGTGGCGACGCTGGTGCTGCACGAGGCGGGAGAGCAGCTGTTCGTCTCGGACTACAACGCGGATGGGTCGAGCCTGGCCGGGGGTCGGCGGGGGCTGATGGAGGGCGTCATCGGCGACGTGATCCTGCACGGCGAGCCGGTGTTGCTGGCGCGGGCCAGCGAGCACCCCGCCTACTCCTGGCCGAACGGCGAGGTGTGGGAGTCGATGGTGGCCGTGCCGGTGATGGACGGCGGCCGCTGCCGTGCGGTGATGTCGGTGCACGAGTATGAGCCCGACAGGCTGGACGGCGACGACCTTCGCCTGTTGGTGGCGGTGGCGGGGCAGGTGGCGGCATCGCTGCGGGGCGTCGAGCTGCGACACCAGTCGGAGCGGCGCGCCGAGCGGCTGGCGTTGACGGCCGAGATCGCAAAGCGCACCGCCTCGGCCGCGTCGGAGGACGAGGCCCTGCGGGCGGCGGCGACCGCCCTGTTCGAAGCCATCGATTACGGGGCGGTGTCGGTCTACCGCTGCCACCACCAGGCGGGTGAGGCGGTGCTGATGGTCAACCTCGAGCGGGCCGAATCGGATTCGCCCGAGACGCGCTGGCCGATCGACCGCGGCATCACCGGCCGCACGATCCGCACCGGCCAGGTGGTGCGCCTGGGCCGGGCCACCGACGATCCCGACTACGGCTGGGAGGGAGATCGAGAGTTTCCCTCCCTGGTGCAGGCACCGGTGATGGTGGACGGACGCTGTGAGGCCGTGCTGGAGCTGGCCGAGGATGTGCCCGACCGCTACACAGAGGACGACGAGGTGCTGATGCGCACCGCTGCAGAGCAGGTGGCCGCCGCCATGCGCGGCGCGCGGCTGCGGTCGCAGGCGGAGGACAACGTTCGCCGGCTGGAGCTGACCCTCGCCGCAGCCCGGGCGGTGGCCGCGGCGGACAGCCAGGACGCGGTGCTGGAGACGTTCGTGCGGACCGTGCACGAGGGCGCCGGGTACGGCACGGTCGAGGCCACCATCGCGTCGCCGGCCACGGGCGAGCAGCTGGTGGTCGCCTCGGTCATGTCGGGCGGCGAGTCGGGTGCCGGCCGCCGCCGCAAGCTGGCCCAGGGGACGACGGGCATGGCCTTCACGGAGAAGCGGCAGGTCTACGCGTGCGATGCGGCCGACGGCTCGATCCCCGGCCTGCTGCATCCCGACACCTGGCGCTCGCGGCTGGCGACGCCGGTGCTGATCAACGACGAGGTGGCGGCGGTGCTGAGCGTGGCCGAGATGGCGCCGAACCGCTACACGGCCGCCGACGAGCTGTTCATGCAGACGGTCGCAGAGCAGGTGGCGGCGGCCCTGCTGGGAGCGCAGCTACGCGACGAGTCGGCGAAGCGCGCCAGCCGCCTCGAGGTGACGGTCGCGGTGGCCGAGGCGGTGGCCGGCGCGACGGGAGTCGAGCCGACGCTGCGGGCAGCCGCCGCCACGATCTCGCGGCTGATCGCCTGCGGCGCGGTGACCGCGTACGTGGCCGAGCCCGAGACTGGTGAGCAGGTGGCGCTGGTCGATGTCGACCTGCACGACGGCAGCATCGAGGGCATGCGGAAACCGCTCTACGCCCACACCACCGGCCGGGTGTTCTCGGAAGGCCGCCAGCTGCGGATCAACCACATCTCCGAGGATCCTGGCTTCCAGCCCTGGATGCCGACGGACAGCAAGTACGCGTCGGTGCTGATCACGCCGGTCACCGTCGACGGTCGGACGTCGGCCCTGATCGCGCTCTATGACCTCTTGCCCGGCCGCTTCGACCAGCAGGACTCGCTGCTGATGCAGGCGGTGGCCGAGCAGATCGCCGCGGCGCTGCGCGGCGCGCATCTGCAGTCCGAGCTGCGTCAGCGCGCCGACCGGCTGGGCCTGCTCGAGCAGCGCCACCGTGCCCTGCTGGAGCGGCTGGTGCTGGCGCAGGAGGAGGAGCGCTCACGGGTGGCGGCCGACCTGCACGACGACACCGTGCAGGTGCTGTCGGCCTGCGTGATCGCGCTCGACCGCGTGCGGCGGGCGATCGAGCAGAGCGACGTCAGCCGGGCCGCAACCGTCCTTGATGAGGTAGCTGAGCTGATGGCGGGAGCCGTCGACCGCACCCGGCGCATGACCTTCGAGCTGCGGCCGGCGGTGCTCTGGCAGAACGGCCTCGAGGCGGCGCTGCGGCAGCTGCTGTCGACCGTGCAGTCGGAGTCGGAGATGCAGGTCAGCTTCGAAGCGCTGGGGGTGGTCGAGCGGCTGGACGAGACGCTGGAGACGATCGCCTTTCGGTCGATCGCGGAGCTCACCACCAATGCGCGCAACCACTCGCGGGCGACGCGGCTCTCGATCACGCTGGCGACCGAGGGCGGGCTGCTGCATGCCGTGGTCAGCGACGACGGGCGCGGGTTCGACCTCGAGCAGGCGCTGTCGCGGGCGCGGGTAACCAACCACCTGGGGCTGGAGGCGATGATGGAGCGGATCGACGCTGCAGGCGGATCGATCACGATCGAGACCGGCGCCGGCCGCGGCACCACCGCCAGGCTGAGCCTGCCGGTGCGGCCGGCCACGTAGGCGCGGCCGTCAACCCAGTTGGGCGTCGAGGTTGACGGCGGCGGATATCAGCGCCAGGTGGGTGAACGCCTGCGGGAAGTTGCCGAGCGCCTCGCCGGAGGGACCGATCTCCTCGGAGTAGAGGCCGAGGTGGTTGGCATAGGTCAGCATCTTCTCGAAGGCCAGTCGAGCCTCATCCAGGTGCCCGGCGCGGGCCATCGCTTCGACGTACCAGAACGTGCAGATCGAAAACGTGCCCTCCTCGCCTTCGAGCCCGTCCGGCGACGCCTCGACGTTGTAGCGGTAGACCAGGCTGTCTGAGACCAGCTCCTCGCCGACCGCGTCCAGGGTCGAGAGCCAGCGCGGATCGCGCGGTGCCATGAACTTGGTCAGCGGCATCAGCAGCACCGAGGCATCGAGCACGTCGGTGTCGTAGTGCTGGACGAAGGCGTTGCGCTGCGGATGCCAGCCCCGCTCCATGATCTGCTGGGTGATCGCGTCACGCTGGTCACGCCAGCGGTTGAGGTCGGCGGGCAGGCCGCGCTGCCTTGCCATGCGGATGGCGCGCTCGATCGCGACCCAGCACATCATCCGCGAGTAGGTGAAGTGCTGGCGCCCGCCGCGCACCTCCCAGATGCCCTCGTCGGGCCGATCCCAGTTATCGCAGATCCACTCCACGATCGCGACCAGCGCGGACCAGTCGTCGTAGGAGATGGGCTGGCCGTACTTGTTGTAGAGGTAGACGGAGTCGATCAGCTCGCCGTAGATGTCGAGCTGCAGTTGGGTGGCGGCGCCGTTTCCGACGCGCACGGGACTGGAGCCGCGGTAGCCCTCCAGGTGGTCGAGCACCAGCTCCTCCATATCGGGGCGACCGTCGATGCAGTACATGATCTGGAGCGGCCCGTCGCCGCGGCCGGCGCTCTCGCGGTAGCGGTCCGACAGCCAGCCCATGAAGGCCTCGGCCTCGTCCGTGAACCCGAGCCGCAGCAGGCCGTAGAGCGAGAAGGCGGCGTCGCGGATCCAGGTGTAGCGGTAGTCCCAGTTGCGCTGGCCGCCGATGCCCTCGGGCAGGCTGGTGGTCGGTGCGGCGACGAGGGCGCCGGTGGGACGGTAGGTGAGCAGCTTCAGGGTGAGGGCGGATCGGTGCACCATCTCGCGCCAGCGCCCGCGGTAGGTCGACTTGGCCAGCCAGCCCCGCCAGTAGCGGACGGTGCGGTTGAAGGCCTCGCCGGCCTCCTCCTCGTCGATCATGCCCGGCTGCTGGTCGGGGTGGCAGACCTCCAGCAGGAACGTGCAGCTGTCACCCGCGTGCAGCGTGTAGGCGGCGCGAACGCCCCGCTCGGTGCGCTCCATCGGCACCTTGGACTCCAGCATCAACGCCAGGTCAGCCGACCGGAAGACCGCTCCCAGCTCGGTGATGATCGTCTCGTGCTCGGCCCTGGCGTAGTCGAAGCGAGGCTCGCACTCGAGCACGAAGGGCATCTCGCCGCGCACGCAGATCACGCGGCGCACCAGGCGACGGCGGTGGGCAGGGTCGCGGTGGATGGCCATGAAGTCCTGCACCTCGCCCACGCCGTGCGGCGTCAGGAAGCGGGTGATGAGGACGTTGGTGTCGGGGAAGTAGAGCTGCTTGGTGGTGTGGCGGTCGTCTGCCGGCGCGATCCGGTAGTAGCCGCCCTTGTCGGCGTCGAGGAGGGCGGCGAACACGCTGGGCGCGTCGAACCGCTCCGGGCAGTACCAGTCGATCGTGCCGTCGGTGCCGACCAGGGCGACGGTGTGCAGGTCGCCGATGATGCCGTGCTGCTCGATCGGGAGGTAGTCAGCCATGCGAGTGGTGCCGGCGGGCCAGCACGGCAACCGCCCGCGATTGTACGCGGCTCGCGGTCAGGCTGGGATCGTCGCGGCGCGTGCTGTGGCATACTCATCGCGGCGCCCGGCCAGGCGCGCCCGGGGGCGTAGTTCAGCTGGTTAGAACGCCGGCCTGTCACGCCGGAGGTCGCGGGTTCGAGTCCCGTCGCTCCCGTTACCACCGCGACCGCCCGCTCGTCTAGGCTTGCCCTGATGACGACGGTGTCCTGGAAGACCATCGGCCATAACTGGAAGGTGCTCTCCTCCGACGGCCGCCACATCGGCTACGTGTTCCTGGTGGTGGGCGACGACGGCGAGGACATCTTCGACGGGCTCGCGATCACCCACGAGGGCCACGCCTTCGTCTGGCATAACTACGTCGACCGGCCGCGCTACGTATCGGCCGATCAGGTGGCGTCGATCGACGAGGGTCAGGTGACGCTGTCGGTCACGGCCGACGAGGCGCACTCGCTGCCGCTGCACGACCCGCCCGAGAGCGCCCGCATCGAGCCTGAGGACGCGTCGCGCACGGAGCGATTCGAGACCTGGTTCGAGCACAAGGCGGGCGAGCACCGCACGGAGTAGCTTGCAGGGCACCTGATCGAGGGCGCCGCCAACTGAAGAGACCGCGTCCCCTACGGGGCGGCTCGACGGCCGTGCCGGAGGTGCGGCGGCGCCGCCGCCCACCAGCCGGTATGGATACGCCTATGGCGGCTGCCCGCACCGTGCTCGTGCTCAGCGAGAACTGGACGATGGTCTCGCCGCGCGACCTGCCGGCGCTGGTGCAGCTGGCCTGCGACGCCGAGCAGGCGGGCGTAGACACGGTGATGCTGAGCGAGCACGTGGTGCTGGGGCCGGACTCCAGCGCCGCCGGCTTGATGGGGAACCCGCGCGACTACGCTGCGCCCGGGAACCAGGACCCGGCCACCCCGTGGCCGGACTCGCTGGTGCTGGCGTCCGCGATCGCCGCCCGCACGAGCACGCTGCGGATCGCACTGGCAGCGGTGATCGCGCCGCTTCGACACCCGCTGCTGCTGGCAAAGCAGCTGGCCACGCTCGACCTGCTGGCCCGGGGCCGCCTGGTCGTCCAGCCCACCGTCAGCTGGAGCGCGCACGAGTACGCCGCCCTGCGCGTGCCGTTCACCCGCCGCGGGGCGATCCTGGACGAGCAGCTGGAGGCGATGTCGGCGGCCTGGACGGGCACGCCTGCTGCCCACGTCGGCGAGCGCTTCTCGTTCCAGGATGTCTACCTGGAGCCCAAGCCGCACCACCCCGGCGGCCCCGCGATGTGGTTCGGCGGGCAGCGGCTGCACGAGCCGCTGCTGCGGCGGATCGTCCGCTACGGCGACGGCTTTCACCCGTTCGGCACACCCACGCCTGAGGAGCTGAAGACGCTGCGCGAGCGGATGCGGGAAGCCGGGCGCGATCCCGACCGGCTGGAGCTGGTGGGCGGGATCCGCGGGCGCTTCCCAGACGACCAGGCGACCGCCTCGATCGAGGAGGCGCTCGAGCAGGTGCCGGCCCAGCTGGCCGCCGGATACACGTCGATCTGCTTCAAGCCCTCGATGTACACGGACGACGCGGCGGCGGTGCCCGAACTGTGCCGCACGGTGGTGGCGGCCATCGCGGACATGTGACCCCGCGCACAATCATGTTGAGGGATCCCAGCTGCCGGGTAGACCCAGCTCCGGACCGCACGTTTCACCCAAAAGGAGGCAGAGATGACCATCGCACGAATGCTGGCACGCATCTGCATCGGGTTCTTCTTCATCGGCCACGGCACGCAGAAGCTGTTCGGCTGGTTCGGCGGGCCCGGGCTCGACCGCGCAGGCGAGGGGTTTGAGCAGCTCGGTCTGAAACCCGGCCGACATAACGCGGCAGCAGCCGGAGCCGCGGAGACGGCCGGCGGCGCCATGATCCTCACCGGAACAGCCACGCCGCTGGCGGCATCGCTGCTGACGGGCGTGATGCTGACGGCGATCGACCGCGTGCATCGCCCCAAGGGGCCGTGGAACAGCGACGGCGGGTACGAGTACAACGCAGTCATGATCGCGGCGCTGCTGACCCTGGTCGAGGCCGGGCCCGGCAGCCTGTCGGTTGACCGCGCACTCTGGCACGAGCGGCGGGGCGCCCGCTGGTCGCTGGCGGCGCTGGTTGCCGGGGTGGCCGGGTTCGCGGGTGCGAAGGAGCTCGCCCGGCGGCAGCAGCAGCAGTCCGCCACTCCCGAGGCCGTCACGAACGTCCAGGAGCCGCTGGCGGCCTGAGCTAGAAGGCCTGTGCGGCCGGGACGTACTCGCGATCGAGCCGGAAGGGGTTCTCGGTGCGCGTCCCGGCCAGCAGGCCGGCCAGGATCTCAGCGCCGGCCGGACCGGCCATCACGCCGTGCCCGCTGTAGCCGGTGTTGACGTGCAGGCCGTCGATCTCGGTCTGCCCGATCAGCGGCCGCTGGTCGGGCGTCATCGTGTACTGCCCGGCCTGCACGAACCAGGCCGACCCCGCCCGCTCCCACACATCGCGCCAGAAGGTCGCCGTGCGCGCGATGGCGACCGGGCTGGACGGGTCGAGCAGCGCAAGGGCGAAGCCAGGGTCCGCGGCCACGTGCTCCACCGGTTCAGCGCCCGGCTCCGACGCGTCCGGGTAGAGCAGGTAGGCGCCCGACGCGACCGGTCGCCAGTGGCTGGTGGTCTCCTCATCGACCGTCATGGGCGCGTCGCGCGGCACCTCCGGAACGTCCCACAGCACGACCCGCTGTCGTCGCACCGCCGACACGGGCAGGTCCACCCCGGCCGGCCGCGTAAGTAGATCAGACAACGGCCCCGCGGCAACCACCGCCGCACCGGCTGCGACCGTCCCCTGGTCCGTGACCACGGCCGTCAGCCGTCCCGATGAGACCTGAAAGCCGGTCACGCCGACCCCGGTGATCACGTCGGCCGACGAGCCCTCGAGCAGGCCCATCGCGATCCGCTTCGGCTCGATCAGGCCATCGCCCTGGCGGAAGCGCGCCTGCACCACGTCGTCGGGCACCCAGGCGAAGCGGCTGCGAGCCTCGTCGCCGGTCAGGAGCTCGACGCCGTCCACGCCCCACCCTCGCTGGCGCTCCACCAGCTCGCGTTGGCGGGCCACCGCCGCCTCGGACCGGGCCAGCCACAGGTAGCCCTGAGCGCGCAGCCCGGGGTCGTGGAGTGTCTGGCCGGTCTCCTCGGCGAACCGCTGGAACAGCCGCACCGACCGGCCCACCAGTTCCAGCTCCTCGCGGTGCTCGAGCTGCAGTCGGTAGCCGCCCACGGCGATCGCCGTCGTCATCGAACACAGGGCCGGCCGCCGCTCGACCACCAGCACCGAGATGCCGGCGCGCGACGCGAAGAAGGCGGTGGCCGCACCCACGATGCCGCTGCCGATCACCACCAGGTCGGCCCGGGAAGGTAGGTCGCTCGTGCGCCGCATGGATCGCTATGCTCGCACACCGATGCACCACCCACTGCTCGCAGCCGCCGTCACCCCGCTCCGCGACAACGGGGCGACGCTCGACGTGGCCGCGATCGCGCCGCTCGTCGCCCACGTCGAGCAGGGCGGCGTCGACGGCGTGTTCTGCTGCGGCACCACGGGCGAGGGAGTCCTGCTCAGCTTCGACGAGCGCATCCGCGCCGCCGCGGCCTACCGGTCGGCCTGTGGCGGCAGCCTGATCGTCCACTGCGGCGCGCAGACAACCGCCGAGACGGCCGCGCTGGCGGCGCACGCGGCGTCGATCGGCGCAGACGGCGCCGCCGTGATCGCGCCGCCCTACTACCCGCTGGCCAGCGAGGATCTGGTCGAGCACTTCGTGGCCGCCGCGCATGCCTGCGATCCGCTTCCCTTCTACCTGTACGCCTTCACGGCGCGCAGCGGCTACTCGCTGACGCCCGAGGTGATCCGGGCGGTGGCCGAGCGTACCGCCAACGTCGCCGGTCTGAAGGTATCCGAGAGCCCGTACGACAAGGTCGCCCCCTACCTGGAGCTCGGCCTGCGCACCTACATCGGGTCGGAGCCGCTGCTGCCCCAGGCGCTGGCCGACGGCGCCTACGGCTCGGTCTCGGGCCTCGCCAGCGCGTTCCCCGCCGACGTGCGCCGGGTGCTGGACGAGCCCAGTTCCGAGCACGCCCAGCATCTGGCATCGCTACGCGACATGCTCGGGGCGACCACCTTCATCGCGGGCCTGAAGTGGGTGCTGCGAAACCACGGCGTCCCCATCCAGCCGGACGTGCGGGCGCCGCTGCCGCCGGTCAGGGACGCGCTCGCCGCGCAGCTCGCGACGCTCTGACCGCCGCCGGCACCATCCGCATCCAGCTCTGAGGCAGCTGCCACCGCGCGCGGCGAAGGACATTGCGCATCGCCTCGGTCGCGCCGTGGTCGAGCGGCGGCCCGTGGCCGACCGCGATCACGGCGGGGTCGAGGCCGGCGAACGCGGCCCTCGGCGGCTGCAGCCGCGCGAACGGGTGCATGCCCAGCGGATCGCCGCTGCGGGCGAGGTCGAAGCTGGCCGTGCCGAGCGTCTCGGCGCAGACCAGCAGCCGCCGGTCGGGCAGCCACAGCAGCGCCTCCCGCCAGCGGCGGCGCTCGAACACCGACCGCTCCTCGACGCCGTCCACCGCGACCCCGCTGCCGCCGAGGGCGACAGGGGTCAGTCTGGGCGCTCCCAGCCGCTCGCCGATGACAGCGGCATCACGCTGATGGCGGTCGAGCAGGGTGACGACGCCGATCACGTCCGGAAGCCCGGACAGCAGCGCACCCACCCCGTCACCGTCGACCGGGTCGACGACCAGCGTGCCGGCGTCAAGCACGATCGCGCACGACGCGCGCTGCGCGGGATCGCCTGCTCCCAGCATCCAGGCGACCGAGCCACGATCGTCCAGCGGGTGCACCTCGATGGTGGCAGAGGACATCAGCCCGCACGATAGCCGCCCCTCAGCTCGCGCAGAGCGCAAGCTGGAACGGTTGCGCCAGCCGGTTCGTGGCCGCCAGCTGCGCGCGCAGCGTGGCGGCGTCCGACGCCACCTTTGCGGTGTTGTCCGCATCGGCAGCGGCCACCAGGTCCTGGGCGGTGCCGATCCCGGCCTGCAGGCTGTCGAGCAGGTGTCCGAAGGCGGCGCGGTCGGCGTCCGGCGGCGTCAGCGCCCGTAGCCGCTTCAGCTCCGCCGCCTCCAGAGCGATCGCCCTGCGGCCCTGTCGGGCGACCTGGGGCAGCGTGGTCGCCCCCTTCAGCAGCGCGATCCGCTTCTGGTAGGTGGCGCAGACGGCGCGCGCCTGGGCGACGAAGCGAGCGTGGCTGACGCCGGAGCTGCTGCCGCCGCCGGAGCCGCCGAAGCAGCCGCCCGCCAGCAGCAGCACCGCGGCCAGCGCGGCGCTAGAGCGCGCCGCCCGCAGCATGCGGCGCCGTGGGATCCTCGGCCTCCGCCGCCGACTCGCGAGCCAGGTACTCCTCCGCCAGCAGCGGGTTCTCGCGCGCCCGCTCGACCACCGTCAGCAGGCTGCTCATGCTGGAGACCTCCTCGACCTGCTCCTTGATGAACCACTGGATGAACTGCTCGCCGGCGTAGTCGCCGTTCTCACGAGCCAAGGTCGCCAGGCCGCCGATCTGCTCGGTCACCCGCCTCTCCTGGGACAGCGCCAGCGCAACCGGCTCGACCACGTCCCCGAAGCTGGTGCGAGGCGCCTCGACGCCCGGGATCACCACGTCCTCGCCCGCATCGAGCAGGTACTGCACCATCATCATCGCGTGGTTGCGCTCCTCGATCGCCTGCCGGTAGAAGTGCGCCGCCAGCCGCGGCAGCGTCTCGCCGTCGTAGTACACGGATACCGCGATGTACTGCTGGGACGCGCCGAACTCGTAACCGATCTGGCCGTTCAGCGCCTCGGCGAAACGTGACTGGGACATGCGGGCTATCTCCTGGTGGGAACGGTGCGGTGCTGGCACAGTAGGCTATCTGACACCCGTGGCACGCGTCCGCGCCATCCACCTCTCCCCCATCAAGTCGCTCGGCCTGATGAGCAGCGAGCGGGCCACCGTGACACCTGACGGCATCGCCGGCGACCGCGCATTCGTGCTGCTGGACGACCGCGGCGAGGTGGCAACCATGCGCCGCTACGGAGCGCTGGCCCGCGCCGAGTCGCGGTTCGATCCGGACACCGGGCGGCTGGTCGTGGTGCTACCGGATGGCAGCGAGGTGTCCGGCATCGTGAGCGGCGAAGAGCGCGAGGCGGTCGTCATGTTCGGGCGGGACGTCAAGGGCACCATCGTCGAGGGGCCGTGGGCAGAGGCGCTGTCGGAGCTGGCCGGCAAGCCGATGCGGCTGATGCGGGTCGAGGACGGCCACGCCCAGGATACCTATCCGATGTCGCTCGTCTCGCAGGCGTCGCTGCACGAGCTGGCCAAGCGGTCAGGCGCGGCAGAGGTCGCCGATCCGCGACGGTTCCGAAACACGCTGCTGCTCGACGGCATCGCGCCGCACGAGGAGGACGCATGGATCGGGTGCGACGTTCGGGCGGGAGACGTGGTGCTGCACGTCGCCGAGCGCGACCCACGCTGCTCGATGACCACGCTCAACCCGCGTAGCGGCGAGCGCGACCTGGATACCCTGCGCATGATCGTCGACTATCGCACGCTGCAGGACGGAAACATCTGCTTCGGCGTCTACGCCGACGTGGCCCAAACGGGCACCGTTGCCGTCGGAGATCCCGTCGAACCGCTGTCGAAAGGACCACGATGATCGCCCCGTTTCGCAACCATCTTCCGGTCAAGATCCGGTTCGGCGACGGCGTCGCCTCCCAGCTCGGTGCCGTGCTGGACGAGGAGGGAGCTGAGCGCCCGTTCCTGATCATGGACCGGGGGCTTGACCAGTTCGTGCCGGGCGTGGCCGCGGCGATCGCGCCGCTGGAGGCAGCCGTGCGGTTCGAGAAGGACGCGGGCGAGCCGACGGTGGCGGTGGTCGAACAGGCGGCCGAGACGCTGGCCGCGTCCGGCTGCGACGCGGTGGTGGCGCTGGGCGGCGGGTCGTCGATGGACACCGCCAAGGCCGCGCGGCTGGTGGTCGGGCAGGGCGGCCCCTACCTGCGGTTCGCCGCGGGCGGGGTCGCCTACGAGGCGCCGACGATGCCGCTGGTGTGCGTTCCAACCACGGCCGGCACCGGATCGGAGGTATCCGGCGGCGCCGTCATCACAGACCAGGATACGCACATCAAGGCCGGCATCGCCAGCCCCTTCCTGCGCGCGCAGCACGCGCTCGTGGACGCGACGCTGACCCACGGGCTGCCACCCAGGCTGACCGCGTACACCGGGATCGACGCGCTGGCGCAGGCGATGGCGGCGCTGGTCGTGACGGCGCGCACGCCGGTCGGCGACGCGATCGGGCTGGAGGGCACGCGGCTCGCCGGCGGGGCGCTGGTGCGGGCCGTCCGCGACGGATCCGACGCCGACGCTCGCAGCGAGATGATGTGCGCAAGCCTGATGGGCGGCCTGGCCATGAACATCTCGGACTGCGGGTCTGAGCACTCGATCGCCCAGGCCATCGGCGGTTTGCTGGGCCTGCCGCACGGGCTCACGATCGGCCTGGTGCTGGCCGAGACGATGGACCGCGACCGCCGGTTCGTCCCACAGCAGTTCGAGCGGATCGCGGACGCGCTGGGGGAGCCCGAGGACGGCTCGGGCGACGGATCGCGGGCGGTGCGCGCGGTGCGCCGGATCCTGGACGAGCTCGAGTTCGAGACGCTGCAGTCGGTGGGACTGGGCGAGGACCACCTCGACGAGCTGGCCGAGCACGCGCTGGCCGACTACTTCATCTCGGTGGCGCCGTCACCATGGTCGCACGACGAGGTGGTTGCTGCGCTGCGGGCGGGACTGGCGCTGGGCGACGGTCGCTAATCGGTCGCGGAAGGGCGCTCGGGCTGCTGGTCCAGCTTGTGGCGTTTCTGCAGCTCGTTGCGGGTCGCGAGGATCACCGCCGGCGTGGCCAGGATCGACCAGAACACGCCGTAGAACGCCGCACGGATGGGCGGCTGGTTGAGCGGCCCCAGGTGCAGCAGGAACAGCAGCACCGAGAGGGTCGGAAACGCGATCGCGATCTGCACCGGCACCGATAGCCGCTCCCAAGGAGCGACCAGGCGCAGGCCGACCGCGGCCAGCCGCCGCTCGATCGGGCGCCACACCGCGGCCAGCGCCCGCCAGGGTGAGAAGCTTCGAGCCACGCTGACAGGGTAGCGTTGGGCATCGAATCAGGAGGAGCCATGAGCGAACAGGAGCTACCGGGACCTCGCGGCGCCAGCGTGTCGCTGGACGGCGCGGTGGCGGTCATCACCGGCGCATCGAGCGGCATCGGGCAGGCGATCGCGCACGAGCTGCACGCACGCGGGTCGCGGGTGGTGGTGTCGTCGCGCTCGGCGGAGCGCGTCCAGACCGTGGCGGATCAGCTGGACGGCCTGGCGGTGGCCTGCGACGTGGGCAGCTACGACCAGGTGCAGCGGCTGGTGGCGACGGCTGTGGACTGGGGCGGCAAGCTGACGGTGATGGTGAACAATGCCGGCCTGGGCGCGTTCGGGCTGCTGCACGAGATCGACCCGGGCGAGGTCGAGGTGATGATCCGCACCAACGTGCTGGGCGTGATCTACGGCATGCGCGCCGCCGGCGAGCAGCTGATGCGTCAGCAAAACGGCGGCGGCATCGTCAACATCTCATCGATCGTCGGCGAGTTCCCCGACCCCGGCGGCGGCGCCTACGCGGCCAGCAAGGCCGCCGTCGACCTGCTGTCCCGCACCGGGTACCGCGAGCTGCGCGACCACGGCATCCATGTGGTCAACGTGAAGCCGGCGCTGACCGACACCGCGTTCTCGGCCACCGCCCGCGGCGTGCAGCGGCGGATGGGCGGCGATCCGCCCGAGAAGGTGGCGCGATGGGTTGCCGAGGCATTGGAGTCAGGTTCCGCAATTACCGGGTACAGGTAGGATTCCCGTATGTCCGCCACAAGCACCGTCCCGGCCCGGCTTCCCTGGACGGAGGACGATCAGGCCAACCGGCTGCTCGCGGAGGACCCGAACGCCCTGCTGATCGGCTTCGCGCTGGACCAGCAGGTGACCGTGCAGAAGGCGTTCGCCGGGCCGCTCGTGCTGAAGCAGCGGCTCGGCCACCTCGACCCGGCCCGGATCGCGGCGATGCCGCCCGACGACCTGACGGCGGTGTTCCGCGAACGGCCTGCCATCCACCGCTTCCCGGCCGCGATGGCCGACCGGGTGCAGTCGTTGTGCCGGTATCTGGCCGAGAACTTCGACGGCGACGGCTCACGGGTGTGGACCGAGGCCACCAGCGGCCCGGACCTG
The DNA here is from genome assembly GCA_045806525.1 of Gaiellales bacterium. Lineage (GTDB taxonomy): Bacteria > Actinomycetota > Thermoleophilia > Gaiellales > JAICJC01 > JAICYJ01. The sequence goes on from JBJMJD010000042.1 coordinate 14,819, forward strand.
GCCACGCGGATCGGCTCGCTGCCCGGCTTCGGCGACATGAAGGTGCGCAGCCTGACTGCAACCCTGATCAAGCAGTTCGGCGTCAAACCCGATGGGTGGGAGCAGGTGCTGCCTTCCCATCCCACGTTGGGCGACGCCGACACCCCCGAGGCCCTGGCCGCCTACCAGGAAGCAAAACGCGAGCACAAGCGACAGGTGCGCGCTCAACGAGAGCGAAAGGACTAGCACCGTGCAGACAACCACCGCCGCGCCCCCAGCAGACCTGGTCCCCGACTCCAGGGTCGGTTGGAAGCAGAAGGCCACGATGCTGGCAATCACCATCATCCCGTTCGTCGCGTTCGTCGCCGCCGTGGCGCTGCTCTGGAACACGGCGGTCGGCTGGACCGACCTGGGCCTGCTGGTCGTGCTCTACGTCTTCTGCGGCTTCGGCATCACGATCGGATTCCACCGGATGCTCACCCACAGCGCCTTCGAGGCCGTGAAGCCGCTAAAGGCCGGCCTGCTGATCTTCGGCTCGATGGCGGTGCAGGGCTCGGCCATCACCTGGGCCGTCGACCACCGCACCCACCACGCGCACTCCGACAAGGAGGGCGACCCGCACAGCCCCCACCACGGATTCGGCGGCGGCCTGGGCGGTCAGCTGCGCGGACTGGTGCACGCGCACATGGGCTGGATGTTCTCGCACCCTCCGGGTCAGGAGCGGGAGCGCATGGCCCGCGACCTCTCGCAGGACCGGCTGGTGCGGTTCATCGACCGCACGTTCCTGCTCTGGGCCGTGCTCGGGTTCGTGCTGCCGTTCGCGCTCGGGTTCGCGCTCACCGGCACCTGGCGCGGTGCGCTCACGGGCCTTCTGTGGGGTGGCCTGGTACGGCTGTTCCTGAACCACCACGTGACCTGGAGCGTCAACTCGATCTGCCATTACTTCGGGCGCAGGCCGTTCCCCGCCTACGACCTGTCGACGAACAACTGGCTGCTGGCGCTGCCGTCGCTGGGCGAGTC
>JBJMJD010000043.1:0-12371 GCA_045806525.1 Gaiellales bacterium
AGAGCTCGTCGGGATCGCCGGTGAGGATGAAGCGCGACTCGGCGTGGACGTGCTCCTGCTCGGCCAGCCGCTCCAGCTCGAGCGGATCGTCGACGCCCTGCTTGCTCTCGGCCGGCAGCGCCAGGGCGCCCCAGAAACGGCACTCGTCGGCGGCACGGGCGGGGTCTCGCTCGTAGGAGACCTTCACCTCGAGCATGCGCTCGGCGGCCGGATCGCGGCCGGCGTCGCGGGCGCCCTGCTCCAGGGCGGGCAGCAGCGCCTCGGTGTAGAGCTCGAGCGGCTTGCCGCTGGTCGTGATGTAGCCGTCGCCCTCCGCACCGGCGAAACGGGCAGCCTTGGCGCCGGCCGCCGCAACCAGGATCGGGACGGGCTGGTCGGGCTTGTCGTAGACCGTGGCGTTTGCGGTGTGGTAGTAGGTGCCGTCGTAGGTGACCCGGTCCTGCGTCCAGAGCAGGCGCATCAGCTCGACCGCTTCGGCCAGCCGCTCGAGGCGCTCGGCGAAGCGCGGCCAGGCGATGCCCAGCGCCGGCACCTCGTTCATCGACTCGCCGGTGCCGACGCCCAGCCAGACGCGGCCGGGCGCGAGCGAGGCGATGGTCGCGAACGACTGGGCCATGATCGACGGGTGGACGCGCAGAGTGGGCGTGGAGACGCTGGTGCCGAAGCGGATGCGGTCGCTCTGCACCGCCAGCGCGCCCAGCCACGGGAGCGCGGCAGGGGCATGCCCGCCGGTGTGGCGGAAGGGCTGGAAGTGGTCTGAGACGGCGACGCTGTCGAAGCCGTGCGCCTCCGCCTCGAGCGCGTAGGAGAGCAGCCGCCGGGGGCCGAACTGCTCCGCCGAGGCCTTGTAGCCAAGGGCGAGCATCGGCGCAGTCTAGTCTGCGGTTCGTGGGCATCCAGATCCTGATTCCGCTGAAGCGACTGGCAGGCGCGAAGCAGCGGCTGCACCCGGCCCTGGGCGGCGTCGAGCGGCGGCGGCTGATGCTGGCGATGGTCGAGCACGTGGCCCGCGAGGCGGTGGCGGCAGACGTGGGGCCGGTGGCGTTGGCGAGCTGCGAGCCGCTGGCGCCGACGCTGGCGCGAACGTACCGGGTGGGGCTGGTGTCCGACGGGGAGCTGCCCTGGAACGAGGGGCTGGACCACGCGCGCGGGCTGCTCTCGCCGGCGCCGGAGGGGGTGGTGTACCTGGCTGGCGACCTGCCGCTGGTGAGCGCGAGCGACGTGCGGGCGCTGGTGGCGGCGATGCCGGAGCGCGGCATCGCGATCGGCCGCGCCCACGACGGCGGCACGAACGCACTGGCGGTGCGGCCTGCCGACGTGATCACCCCCGCGTTCGGCTCGTCCGGTAGCGCGCTCGTCCATGCCCGGCTGGCTGCGGCGGCCGGGATCGAGTCGGTCACGCTCGACCGCCCCGGGCTGGCGCTCGATGTCGACACGCCCGACGACGTACTCCGCGCAAAGCTGTCACTGACAGCGTGACAACGACCTGCAACGCCCAGGTCACGCCGGCGTCAAGCGTGATACGACGGTGCCCGGCACCTCTCTATCACGTGCAACCCGGGGCGCGCCCGCCTAGCGGCCTGCGCTCGCGAACGCGCTGTCGGCGGGTGTTAGAGGGGTGCCGGGCACCGTCGTATCAGCCGTCACCTGGCTGTGACGCTGCCGTGACGCCGTGAAACGTCATGGGAAGGCCACGGTGAGGTAACCGGGGGCATGGACGGAGGTCGCCGCGTCCGAGGCCGCGGCGAAGATGGCGGCATGGAGGAGGCCGGCACCGCGCGCATGGAGACGTTCTCGGACGGCGTTTTCGCGATCGCCGCTACGCTGCTCGTGCTGGAGATCGGCGTCGGCACCGGCGCTGATCAGCACCTCGGCCGTGCCCTGGTCGACCTTTGGCCCTCGTATCTTGCCTACGCGACCAGCTTCCTGACGATCGGCATCATCTGGGTCAACCACCACGAGTGCGTCGCCTGCATGGCGCGCGTGGATCGCACCATGCTGTTCATCAACATCGTGTTCCTGATGGTGGTCGCCTTCATTCCCTTCCCCACCAAGCTCGTGGCCGACCACCTCCAGAACCCGGGTGAGCACGCCGCCGTGTACGCATACGACCTGACCCTGCTGGCGATGTCGGTGCTCTACAACATCTGGTGGCGCTACGCCCGCCACGGCCGCCGGCTGATCGCCGAGTCGGTACCGCAGTCGAGGATCGACGCGATCTCGCGCGCCTTCGACCCGGGCATCGTGCTCTACCTGGTGGTGCTGGCCGTGGCCTTCGTGAACCCGCTGGCAAGCGTCATCCTGACCCTGATCCTGGCCGCGTTCTACGTGCCTGCCGGCGCGCTCTTCTACCGAGCGACCGGCTAGATGAAGAGATCGCGTTCGGCCTCGCGGATCAGCTCGCGCGCGCTGCCCTCGCCGCCTGCCGGGTAGCCCCTGACCAGTGCCGCGGGAACCCGTTCCAGCTTGCCCAGCACCAGATCGGCGGCCGCCGCCAGCTCGTCGGCCACCGCCACCTGCGTGGTTCGCAGCGTGTAGCCAGCCGCATCCGCCTGACCGTGGTAGCCGCGCAGCGGCTGCAGGCCGCTGACCCCGATGGCGGTGCCCACGATCCCGTTTCGCAGCGGCCGGCCCATCGTGTCGGCGACCACCAGCGCCAGCGGCACCCCGCTCCGCCGCTCCAGCTCGATCCGCAGCGCCTCGGCCGACGCGTCCGGGTCGACCGGCAGCAGCACCACCTTGTCTGCGCCGGGCGCGTTCGATCGGTCGATCCCGGCGCTGGCGCAGATGAACCCATGGTGCGTCTCGGCGATCAGCAGCGATCCGCGCCTGCGAACGATCCGCCGGCTCTCGCGAAGCACCATCTCGGCCAGACGCGGGTCGCCGTCCGGCGCTGCCAGCTCGATCGCGCGCGCCGACGGCGTCACCTCCCGCAGGTCGGCCACCCGGCCCTCCGACTTGCTGACCGCCTTGTGTGACACCACGACCACATCGCCCCGCTCAAGCGGCGGCGCCGCCGCCAGCAGCAGCCCTGCCAGATCCGCACCCGCCTCGATCTCGCCGGGCACGGCCAACGGCAGGATCTCGAGCCTCACGCGGCGATCCCGGCCGCGTCCAGCGCCGCCCGCGCCAGCCGCTCACGCGACCCGGCGTCACGCATGATGGTGTCCACCACCACCGCCCGCATGCCCAGCTGCTCGACACGCGCCGCCAGGTCCGCGTCCTGCTCGTCCAACACCAGCACGTCTGCCAGCCCCTGATAGATGGCCGCGACTCCGGCCGGTGAGGCCTCGTGCCCGAGCGACTCCAGCATCGCCGCGGCCGGCCCGCGCAGCGCTCTGCCGGCCACGATCGGGCTGACCGCGACGCAGGTCGCCGTGCGAGCCGCGAGCTGCTCGCGGACGGCCGCCACCGCCAGGATCGGCGCGATCGAGATCAACGGGTTCGACGGCGCGATCACGATCGCGCGCGCATCGTGCAGCGCCTCGATCACCCCGGGCGCCGGCCCCGCGGCCTGGGCACCGTCGAAGCGCACCGAGGTGACCACGTCGGCGTGCCGGCGGCGCACGTAGTAGGTCTGGAAGTCGATCTCGCCCTCGGCCGTGCCGATGATCGTGCGCAGCCGGTCGTCGGTGGCCGGAAGCAGCGTCAGACCGAGACCGAGCCGCTGCGCCAGCCGGGCGGTCACCGCGCTCAGCGGCTCGCCCCGCCGAAGCGCCTCGGTGCGGGCCAGGTGCAGGCCGATGTCCAGGTCGCCCAGCCAGAACCACGCGTCCGCGCCCAGCAACCGCGCCCGCTCCAGCGCCCGATCGCTGTCGCCGCGAACGCCCCAGCCCTTGTCCTCGTCGATCCAGCCGGTCAGCGTGTACAGCACCGTGTCCAGATCGGGCGACACGTGCAGCCCGTGCGGCTCCACGTCGTCGCCCACGTTGCCCACCACGACGATGTCCGCGGGCGGCACCACCTCGACCAGGCCCTGCAGGAAACGGGCCCCGCCGACGCCGCCGGCCAGCACGGTGATGGGAGAGTCGGACATCGCCGCGTATCATGACCGCCGTGGAGGCGATCGGCAGCAGGAGAGAGACGGTCGTATGGCGGGCGCCGCTCGCCGGCGTGATGCTGATCGCGGCCGGCGCCTCGCTGTGGGGCATCGACGGCGTCCTGCGAAAACCGCTCACGACCGAGTGGTCGGCCTGGACGATCGTGCTCTACGAGCACCTGATCCTGACCTGTGTGGTGGCGCCGATCCTGTGGAGGCACCGCGACCAGATCCGGCGCATGTCGCGCATGGGCTGGCTGTCGGCGATCGCCATCGGCTGGGGCGGGTCGGCCCTGGCCACGCTGCTCTTCACCGAGGCGTTCGCCGCCGCCTACTCGAATCCCGACGTCGTGATCCTGCTGCAAAAGACGCAGCCGCTGTGGGCGATCGGGGCCGCCGCGGTGATCCTGGGCGAGCGCCCCAAGGCCGAGTTCGGCGTGCTCGTGATCCCGGCCGTGATCGGCACCTACCTGCTCTCGTTCGGCTGGCTGTCCCCGACCGACGCGTTGACCGGCAGCCAGGCCAAGCCGGCGCTGTACGCGCTGGGAGCGGCCGCGCTGTGGGGCGCCGCCACCGCCTTTGGCCGGCGCGGCCTGCGCGAGGTCGAGCCGAACACCCTGATGGCGCTGCGCTTCTCGCTGGCGCTGCCGTTCCTGGCCGTGATCGCGATCCCGGAGCACGCGCTGCTGCCCGCTCACAGCGCCGGCGCAAGCGACTGGATGCGCCTGGTGCTACTGGCGCTGGGCTCCGGCCTGCTCGCGATGATGCTCTACTACCGCGGCCTGCGCACCACCCCGGCGCCGATCGCGACCATCGCCGAGCTGGCCTTCCCGGCGACGGCGCTGATCGTGAACTACATCTGGCTGGACGCGACCATCAACGGCTGGCAGATGGCCGGGTTCGTGCTGCTGTGGGCGACGATCGCGTTCATCTACCGGGCACCCGTGTCGGTGCCGCGCGGTCGTGAGGTGGCTGCGCCGCCGCCGCTCGCCAGCAGCGCTTAGCCGCCGTTGTGCTGATCGCGGTAGGCGATCAGCCTGGACAGCTGGGCGATGTCCCAGTCCGGGCCGCCCACGCCCATGATGAAGTGGGTCACGCCGGCCGCCAGGTAGTCGTCGAGCAGCGCGATCCGCTCGGCGTTGAAACCGCCGATGGAGCGCTCGATCGCACCCGGGTCGCGCCCCAGCCGACGACAGTGCTCGTCCAGCACCTGGCACTTGTGGCGGGCCACGTCGGGTAGGCCGAACCCGTTCCAGATGTCGGCGTACTGGGCGGTGATGCGCAGTGTCACCTTCTCCCCGCCGCCGCCGATCAGGATCGGGGGCCGGCCGTGCACAGGCGGCGGGTTGAGCTTGCCCCAGCGCTCCACGATCGTGGCCAGCGAGCGGTCGAGGTGCCGCAGCCGGTCGGGCGCGGTGCCGAACTCATAGCCGTACTCGTCGTAGTCGCGCCGGAACCAGCCGGCGCCGATGCCGAAGATGAAGCGCCCGCCGGAGATGTGGTCGACCGTGCGCGCCATGTCTGCCTGCAGGTTCGCGTTGCGGTAGGAGTTGCAGGTGACCAGGCAGCCGATCTGGATGCGGCTGGTCGACTCCGCCATCGCCGCCTGCACCGTCCAGGACTCGAAGTGCGGGCCGTCCGGATCGCCGTACAGCGGGTAGAAGTGATCCCAGTTGAACACGGTGTCCGCACCCATCTCCTCCACCCGCAGCCAGGTCTCCCGCATCTTGGCGAGCGTCCCCTGCTGAGGCTGCAACTGGACCCCGACGCGGATCGGTCTATCGGTCACGCCGGGACTGTATCCCCACTCGTGTGATGATTGGCTCCTCCGTCATGCCCTTCCGCTCCCTGATCTTCGACTTCAACGGCACCCTCTCGGATGACGAGCACCTGATGGAGGCGGTCACCGCGGAGGTGCTGGCCCGTCACGCCACGCCGCCGACACACCGTGAGTACATCGATCGACTCGCGGGGCTCTCCGACGAGGCGATGGTGCGCACCTGGCTGGGCGACCGCGAGGACGTCGACGCGATCGTGACCGAGCGCATCGACGCGTACCGCCGGCTGGTGTATGACGGCAGCACCGTCGAGGGCCGGATGCGGGAGGTGGTGCGCGCCGCGGCGGAGCGTGCGCCGATCGGGATCGTGTCCGGCGCGGCGCTGGCTGAGATCCAGCCGGTGATCGAGGCAGCCGGCATCGCCGGCCTGTTCAGCTGCGTTGTCACATCCGACGATGTGCTGGAAGGAAAGCCCCATCCCGAGGGCTACCTGGTGGCGCTGGGCCTGCTGCGGGGGTCGGCGGCGGCCGACCTGCAGGCCGGGCAGGTGGCCGTGATCGAGGACACCGAGGCCGGCGTGCTGGCCGCCAAGGCCGCCGGCATGTACTGCCTGGCCCTGCTCGGCACGATGACCGCCGACCGGCTGTCGGCCGCCGACGAGCTGGTCGAGACCATCGACGTGGCCCTGGTCGAGCGCCTGCTCGGCTAGCCCGCGCGCCGCAGCGCCAGCCGCTCGCGCACCGCGCCAGGACCCAGCACCCGCACGTTCATCGCCTCCAGGATCCGCACCGCCCGCTCGACCAGCTGGCCGTTGGTGGCCAGCTCGCCCCGCGACAGGTACAGGTTGTCCTCCAGGCCAACACGCACGTTGCCGCCGATCACCGGCGCCAACGCCACGAACGGCAGCTGCATGCGGCCGATCGCAAAGGCCGAGAACACTGCGCCGGCCGGCAGCTGTCCGGCCATCGCGAGCAGCATCGCCGGATCGGCCGGGGCACCGTAGGGGATGCCACAGCAGAGCTGGATCAGCACCGGGTCGTCCAGCAGACCGTCACGGACCAGCTCGTGCACCAGCACCATGTGGCCGCTGTCGAACACCTCCAGCTCCGGCCGCACTCCCAGCTCCTGCACCCGCGCCGCCATCGTCCGCAGCGTGGCCACGGTGTTCACCATCACGAACTCACCACCGGGCGCGAAGTTCATGCTGCCGCAGTCGAGCGTGCAGATCTCGGGCAGCAGCTCCACCACGTGCGCCAGCCGCTGCTCGGCGCCGGCCATGTCGGTGGCCTCCGGGTCAGGCGGCAGCGGCTGCGGCGACCCCAGCATCAGGTCGCCGCCCATCCCGCAGGTCAGGTTCACCACCACGTCGACGTCGGCGGCGCGCACCCGCCGCACCACCTCCCGGTACAGCTCCACGTCGCGCGACCCGCGGCCGGTTGCGGGATCGCGCACGTGGATGTGGGCGATCGCCGCGCCCGCCCTCGCCGCCTCGATGGCGGCGTCGGCGATCTCGGCCGGCGTAACGGGCACGCGGTCGCTGCGACCGGTGCTGTCGCCTGCGCCGGTCACCGCGCAGGTGATGAACACCTCCTCGTTCACGCGCTCAGCGCTCGACCGTCGCCTGGTCGAAGCGGAGGCTGGTGAGCGCGTTCGACCAGATGCCGTGCACCCAGGGCCGCTTCAGCAGCACCGATCGTGCGTAGGAGAGCGGCACCATCAGCGCCTCGGAGACGAGCCGGCGGTCGACCTCCGCAAACAGCGCCAGCCGGGCGTCGCGGTCGCGGCTGGCGCTGGCGTCGGCCAGCAGCTGGTTCAGGGTCGGATCGTTCAGCACGCCCAGGTGGCGCTTTGACAGCAGCCCCCGGAAGAAGCCGTGCGGGTCGGGGTAGTCGGCGACCCACCCGGAGATCCAGGTGTCGGCGTCGACCGTGCTTACCATCGAGCCCTGATCCATCAGCTCCAGCTCCACCCTCACGCCGATCCGGCCCATCAGGTCCTCCAGCCCGGCCAGCATCGGCTGCATGGGGTGGATCGCGGCCAACCGGATGGCGGGCAGGCCCTCGCCTCCCGGGTAGCCGGCCTCGGCCAGCAGCTCGACGGCGCGCTCCATGCCGACCGGCGCCTGCACCGTGTGCAGGTGCCCTGGCATCGCCGGCGGCAGCAGCCCGCCGCCGCGGGCCGGGCGCACCATCATCCCCGCGTCCTCCAGGCTCTCCATCAGCTGCACCAGCGGTGCGGTCAGCGCCTGCCGGACGCGGATGTCGGCCAGTGCGCCCTCGGGCCGGAACCCGACCATGCTGGTGCCAAGCGCCGGGCTCACCTCCGCCAGCGTGTGCGCGCCGCTCAGCAGGTGCTCGACGTTGCTGAGCACGTCCAGCTCCTCGTCCTCCCAGAGCGCGGCGGTACCGCGGACGGCGGTCGGCTTGAACTGCATGCAGACGTGGTCGATGTTGCCGCGGGGGCCGTCGAACTGCGGGTTCGCCCGCAGCACCAGCTGCTCGTCGTCGCAGCTCTCGACCACGTAGGGGCCGTTCGACACCAGCGGCTCGGCGCGGTGCCAGTCGTCGCCGCGCTCGGCCACCAGATGGGCAGGCCAGGGGTAGGAGGGACACGCGGCCAGGACGTACAGGAAGTAGTTGCGCGGCTCGCGCAGCCGCAGCTCCAGCGTGTGGTCGTCGAGCGCCTCCGCGTGCTCGACGTCCTCCAGCAGGAACGCGGTCACCGTGTCCATCTCGCGCGCGCGGTTCCATGTCTGGACGAAGTCGTGCGCGGTGACCGGGACGCCGTCGCTCCAGCGCGCAGAGCCGCGGATCTGGAACAGGTAGCTGAGCCCGTCGGCCGAGACCCGGAAGTTGTCGGCCAGCGCCGGCATCACGTTCAGGTCCGCGTCGACCTGCAGCAGGCCGCTGAACACGTGCTCGGTGATCATGTAGGACTCGGCCACGTAGTCGAGGCCGGGCGCCAGCTCGGACGGGCGCTTGGTTGCGGTCACGAGGCGCTCCGTCGCCTCGACCTGGACGATCGGCTCCACCTTGCACGCGAAGGCCTCGTCGTAGGCGTCCTCGGCGGCCGGATAGTCGAACGCCAGGTGGTGCACCAGCGCGATCTTGAACAGCGTCTCGCGCGACCGGCGGTCGTCGCCGATCTGCTGGAGGAAGCGGCGCGCCTCGCGGTAGTGGTGGATCGCCTCCTGGTCGGCGTAGAGCGCCCGTGCCTCGTCGCCGGCCCGGATCAGATACGCAGCGGCACGCTCGGCGTCGTGGGCCTCCCTGAAGTGCCTGGCCAGATGGGCCAGCATCCGCGGGCTGGGGCCCTCCTCGTCGTCGATCAACCGCTCCAGCGCCAGGCCGACCTCGCCGTGCAGCACCTGACGGCGGGCGTCGGTGATGGTGGCGTAGGCGGCCTCCTGCACCAGCCCGTGGCGGAACCGGTAGGAGGGGAATGGGCGGCGCTGCTCCTCGACGATCAGCTCCATGCGCTGCAGCTGGGAGAGCGCGGCGGGCAGCGTGGCCGGATCGACCAGCTGCTCGAGCAGCGGCGTGCCGAACCTGCGTCCGGCCACGGCGGCCACCGCCACCACCTCGCGGGCGGGCGGGTCGAGCCTGTCGAGCCTGGCCTGTAGCACGCCCTGCACGAGCACCGGCACCTCCAGCGGATCGGCGCCGTCGGCCCACCAACCGTTGTCGCTGCGCTGCAGCGCTCCGCGCTCGATCAGGTCGCGCAGCGCCTCGCCCAGGAACAGCGGGTTGCCGCCGGCGCGCTGGGTCAGGAGCGCCGAGACGTTGTCGGACACGGGGGCGCCGGCCAGGTCACCGAGCAGCTCGTTGCCCGCCGCCTCGCTGAGCGGGCGCAGCTCGATCTCGCGATAGCGGTGCGGGAAGCGCTGGCGGGCGCGCTCGCCGACCCGCCATGAGCCCGCCTCGCGGTCGGTCCGGTAGAGCAGCACCAGCCCGAACGGCTCCGATTCGGTCAGCTCCAGCAACGAGTCGATCAGGTCGAGCGTCGGCTCGTCCGCCCAGTGCAGGTCCTCGAACACCACCAATAGCGGGCGGTCGCGGGACAGGCGGCAGAGCAGCTCGGCCATCACCTCCATGCTGCGGCGGTGCATCGCCTCACGGCTGAACTCGCGCAGCACCTGGTTGGTCTCGGCGTCGGGCGGTAGCCCGGCCAGTGCTGCCAGGAACGGGTAGGGCTCGGGGTCGTCGCCGAACACCCCGTGCAGTGCGGTCTTCAGGTCGAGGCGTACGCGCGCCTCGGCGGCGGTGGCGCCGGCGCCCAGCCAGTCGCGCAGCAGCTCGCGCACCGGCCAGTAGGGAAAGCTCCCGGTGTAGGACAGCGCCCGGCCCTCCAGCACGGTCATACGGTCCCGCAGCGGCTCGACCGCGTCGGCCACCAGGCGTGACTTGCCGATGCCGGGCTCGCCGGTAACGGTGACGATCATGCCAATGCCCTGGGCCAGCCGCTCCAGCCCGTCGCTGACATCGGCCAACTCGCGATCGCGGCCGACCAGCGGCTCGGCCGGCCGGTGGCGCGCGTACTCGAGCTCGCCGACCACGCGGAAGCGGTCGATCGGAGCCTCGCGGCCCCGCAGCGTGGTCTCGCCCAGCTGCTCCAGCTCGAAGCAGCCGCGCACCTGGGCGGCGGTCTGGGGGCCGAGGGTGACCGCGGCCTCGTCGGCCAGCGCCTGCAGCCGCGCGGTGACGTTGACGGTGTCGCCGAGCGCGTTGTAACGCCGGCTGTCATCGCCGGCGCCGGGCGTGACGACCACCGGGCCGGTGTTCACCGCGATGCGCGCGCGCAGCTCGACGCCGTAGGCCTCGGCCACGCCTTCGGCGTAGCCGGCCAGCGCGCGCTGGATCGCGAGGCCGGCCCGCACGGCCCGCTCGCTGTCGTCCTCGTGCGCGATCGGGGCCCCGAACATGGCCAGCAGCCCATCGCCGAGCAGCTGTGCGACGGTGCCGTCGTAGCGCTCGATCTCGGTGGTCATCAGGCGCATGACCTCGTCGAACAGGAACTTCGACCGCTCCGGCCCCAGCCGCTCACCGATCGCGGTCGAGCCGGCCACGTCGGCCATCAGCACCGAGACCACACGCCGTTCTCCGTCGATTACCGCCATCTGTGAAGTCTAGGTGCCAGAGGCCGGCGTTTCAGGGTAGTAGCATCGAACCACCAACCCTGGAGGTCGGAGATGAAGATCGTGCACTGCCCATGTGGCGTCGACGTCAATGGCGAGTCGGACGACGAGCTGGTGACGAACGTCGAGCAGCACATCGAGAGCGAACATCCGGACATGGTCGGGTCGTACTCCCGGGAGCAGATCCTGAGCATGGCCCACGATCACTGAGGGGGCCGGTGCCCCGGCCGCGTGACGGCGGCCGGGGCAGGCCCTGATCCAGTGGGACAGTTCCAGAGTGGCTCTGGAACCGGTGTTCGGGGCTGCTTAAACGCTTGTGGTTCACACTGCTACCGGCTAATGGTTCACATCAAGGTGTACCTCTTGGCCCATCGCCCAGGTCGCAGGCAGGGTACGCTCATTCGCAAGGTGTCGGGTGCATGGCTTGTTTGAGCCGAAATTTTGGGGGGTGGAAATGGAGGACGGACGATCACTACGAGCCGGGCTGCGGTCTGCTGGGAGCGTCGCGGCCGGCAGGCGTAATGTCGGTCAGGTGAAACGCATCCGCGCATCGTCTGTGAAAGTTCCAGCGCGTTTCCCGGCCGCCCGGACGACCTCGATGACCCCGTCCTTCTCGGCGGGCACGAGCGTCAGCTTCTTCAAATGCCGCCTCGGGAGGAAATCCGTGCGGCGGAGGGTGACCTGCTCGGCGTCCGGGGTGGTGAACCAGTTCGCGCCGAAGGCCTTCTTCAGCTCGGCGAGTAGAGGCCCGGTGTCGGGCGTGCTCTTGAAAAGCACTTCTTGGCCCGTCTCAGTGTGGCCGACGTACCGGGTTCCTTCGACCGGGTCCACGGACCACATCGCTTCCTTCATCAACTCAAGGCCGCGGTCGTGCCCCGTTGCGAAGACCAAGCGGTAATCGTTGCCATCCCGCGTACGCAGCTCGAACGATCTCACGTGGTTCACCTGTCCCTGCGCGCGAAGCTGCTCCTCGAACAGACCCAGGAGGAACTCGCGGCGCTGCTGCCCTTCCAGAGGAATGGCCTTGCGCCACCTGTCCGTATCAAACAGCGCGGTTAGAGCCGCCTCTTGTCCATCACGCCCAACGAATCGGTGAATGAACGAGAGCGGCAGAAAGAACAGCGCTTCCGTGCGCGGAAAGTCGAGGAACCGCCCAGTCAGCGACATCGAGGCGGCCGAATAGCCGAACGGGTCGATGAATGCGAACGTCGGGACGAGAACTTTGTCCCTGCCTCTCACGTCATCGACGACTTCGCCGAACTTCGTTTCGAAGGCACCCTCTTCTAAGTGAACCTCGACATTTCCTGGCACCTCAATCTTCGCGAGCTCCTGTCGCAGATGCCTCACGCGCCGTGCGTCCTGCTCGATGAACAAGTACAAGAAGCGCACGTCTTGCAAATGCTCGAACCGTGCATGATTC
>JBJMJD010000044.1:0-15671 GCA_045806525.1 Gaiellales bacterium
GAACGCCCAGCGTCTGGCCAACTACCGCTACCTGGAAATACAGCTGATGGAGATCATCGGCGGCTGGTCGCACACCACGCCGCAGCTGGCCTTCAAGGCCGCCTTCGGCTACCAGGTCTACGATCATGCCCAGGCCGCCGACATGCAGGGCGAGCGGCTGTGGCAGCTGCGCTCGGGCCGCGAGCGGCAGGAGCCGGCCACCGATGAGGTGGCCCTCCTGTGCGAGCACGTCTGGAACCTGACCGACGTGATAGACCGGCTGGTGGCGGTCTACCGGGTGCTGGAGCCGCACCTGGTCAGCACCTACGTCTACCACGCCGACGCCACCGATCCGCTGGCCGACGCGCCGACCATCCGTATGCTGCGCGGCGTGGCCGCGATCGACCAGTCGCACGTGGCCTGGGGGCAGGCGGCGCTGGAGTCGCTGACGCAGACCGCCGACGGCCGTCGCCGCGCGCTCGAGGTGCAGGCCGACATCGAGTCGCTGCTGGTCGACTGCGGTGGCGTCACCGGCCAGGGCATCGAGTCGCACTGGCTGGCGTTCCACAGCGCCCGCGACACCGCCCGGCCGGACGCTCGCATCAAGCGCGGCAAGGGCGGCTACCGCTTCGCAAAGCGGTCGGCGCCGCTCGACCATCCGGTGGTGGAGGAGCCGTTCTGGTTCTCCGACCGCTCCGAGGACTTCGCCGTCTACGAGAGCGACGACGAGTGGTCGATCGAGGGCTTTCGGCACAAGTTTCACCAACTGCTCTACGGTGAGGTCGAGACCACGGACCGTATGGGCAAGATGCTGGCCGAGTTTCCGGAGCTGCCCTGGCCGATGCGGATGGAGCTGGCCCACCAGATGTGGGACGAGGCGCGCCACATCGAGATCGTGGCGAAGGCCTGCGAGGAGCTGATGGGTGCGGAGCTGGGCTACGGGCCGTGGTCACTGGTGTGGTGGTGGATGCAGAACGAGGACGACCCGTTGCGGCGGATCACCGTCACCAACTCGTGGGCGGAGGCAAACCTGATGCAGACGCTTCGGATCTGGCGCGAGCAGGCCGACCAGCGCGGCTACAGCCGCATTGCAGAGCTGGCCGACTACCTGCAGGCCGACGAGCTGACCCACGTCAAGCTGGCAACCACCTGGATCAGGCAGCTACTGGACGGCGACGACGCCCGCGAACAGGAGCTGGTGGCCTGGGGCCGCAACGCGGTTGCCCGCATAGGCGGGTTCTGGAACGAGCACGACGCTCCCGAGGATGTGCACTTCACGTTTCAGTGACCGCGGCGCTGGAGGCTGCGCTGCGAGCGGCGGACACCGTCGTCTTCGACTTCGACGGCGTGCTGGCCGATAGCGAGCCGCTGCACATGCGCAGCTACCGGCAGCTCCTGGCCGCCGAGGGCGGCCAGTTCGATGAGGACACGTTCCGCAGCCTGATCGGGCGCAAGGAGCGTGAGATCTGGCCGGCGCTGGCCGGCCCCCGTGGCGATGTCGATTCGCTGGTGGCGCGGCGCGCACAGCTGATGCTCGACCTCACCGAGCGCGAGCAGCTGCGGCTCGATGATCGCGCCGCGCGCATGCTGGAATGGTCCAGTGGGGAACGGATCCTGCTTAGCTCCGGCAGCCCCTTACTCGTGGACGGCCTGCTGCGGCGCTGGGGCGCGGACACGCGGTTCGGCGAGATGCGCGTGCTGGGCGACAGCCCGGCCACAAAGCCCGACGAGCTGCGGCGGATCGTGGCCGAGAGGCGCTCGATCCCGGGCTGGCGGGGAGCCTTGGTCGAGGACTCGCCGCAGATGCTCGTGCTGGGGGCGGAGATCGGGCTTGTGACCGTGGGCGTGGTGCACTCGTTGAACAGCGTGGACGACGTTGCTTCCGCCGACTTCGTGATCGACGGTGTATGAGCTGCGGGGATCAGGATCCGAACGTCAGGGAAGCTCCTCTCCTCAACCAGCCGCCCCGAGCCCGTTGCACTCGAGCGGTCGCCGTGCGACCAGCAGCAGGATCCGGTGCCGGCCGCCCGTGACGTCGACGACCGGTTCCCCGCGGCTCGCCGGAACGGCGCTGCCGTCGAAGCGCACCGACACGACGGCGTGGAGCAGCGCCGGCCGAAGCGGAGAGACCGTGTATCGGCCCGGTGGGAGGGGCATGCTCGCATTCCCAAGCTGTCCGGTGGTGATGCGCACATGCCGGCCACGACCGTCAACGAGCACCGTCGCCCGCATGGGCACCTGCCGAGGGCTCGCGCCGGAGCAGGAGCGAACGACCATGCGCAGCCCCACCGTCACGTAGGCCCGCGCTGGTGCCGTGGCGCTCCGCGCGCCGCAGCCGGCCAGCGCTGCGGCGACGCTCGCGGCGACTGCGGCGCATCTCAGACGGCGCATGGTCATGCCTCATGGACGGCGCCCGCGCAGCGTGCGGTTCCCATTCTTTTGTGAGCTCCGTCACACCGGCGTCAACGAAACGTCGCAAGAGGTGCACACGATCACTTCGGGGGTAACGTCATGCGCAGTTACCGGCCAGCAGGAGGATCACCATGAGGCGCACTTGTACCTTCGTCTTGGCGATCGCCGCGCTCGCAGCCCTGGCAGGCACGAGTGAGGCGTCGAGCGGTGGATCGCAGAAGGCGGCGAGAATGGTGGCCGCTGCCGGCAAGGTGCCGACTGTGCGGCTCGCAGGGCCACAACACTGGTGCGGCACCAACGGCGTCACCTGCAGTGACCCGGCGACGAACTGGGACGAGATAGCCGGCTACCAGCACGCCGTCTCGCAGGGCGCCCCGATCCTTCCCTACATCGGGCACGACGAACCATCCGTCCAGTTCTTCTCACACCATCCGGGATCCGGCAACAACGTCAGCTTCAAACTGCGCCTGCCCAAGGATCCCCCCACGCGGCCGCGCCAGGACGGCAGCGGCGGCAACTGGAACTTCCAGCAGCACATCACGTTCTGGTTCGGCATGCAGCTCTGCGACGACCAGGGCTCTCCGAATCCCGACGGCGCGGCTTTGAGCGGCCATCCCACCATCCCCTGCAAGCCCGACAGCGACTCCAACATCTACGCCAGCCCCAACCCCGGCAGCCCGCGCTACTTCGGACTGGGACCGGGCCAGGGCTTCATGGAGCTGCAGTTCTACCCACCCGGCTGGGTCGCCTGGCCGGCCGGCGTCGGCTGTGACGCCACCCACTGGTGCTCGGCGCTCAACATCGACACCTTCCAGGACAACGAGAACACAGGTGACTTCAACAACCAAGCGTGCCTGAACACTGTGGGACCGGAGCCCGTCAACTTCGCCTTCCTGACGAAGAACGGCACGGCGGCGGCGCCGGGAAACCCAATGCACCCGGAGCACTTCGTGCCCAACCTGCGGCGCGACTACCTGATGCGCTCGGGTGACGTCATCCGCCTGCACATGTTCGATACCGGCCATGGCTTCCGCGTGACGCTCGACGACATGACGCGGCACACGCACGGCTCCATGACAGCCAGCGCGGCGAACGGCTTCGGGTCGGTGCTGTTCCAGCCGCACGCGTCGCAGTGTCACGTGCAGCTGCACGACTACCACCCGATGTACAGCACGGCGACGCCGGCCGGCCGCAACTTCAATGCCGCCCACACCGGCAACATCACGTTCGCCGACGAGATCGGCCACTTCGAGTACTGCGCGGCCGTCCGCAACGACGCGCTCGGCACGTGTGACCGGCCGCTCGGTGACGACACGAACGATCCCGACAACGCCGGACCCGACCCGCAGGGAGACGACGTCTTCTGCCTGCCGGGGTCGGCATCGACGCGGATCAAGATCGGCGGCTGCCTGAACACGGACGGGGACTTCGACAGCGTCTCGTACAAGTTCTCGTGGCCAGGCTCGATCGCCAACCCGACCGCCGACCGACTGCTGAACGCGCAGCCGGTCCGCTTCACCAGCCCGCGCACGAAGGGGCACAACTTCTCGACCACGGCGTTCGAGTCGAACATCAGCCGCAGCGAGTCCGACGACACCGCCTTCCGCGTGCAGACCTTCTGCCAGCGCCACATCACCAACCCGGCAGATCCGCATCCCGGTGCCGGTTGCGTCAACCCGCCACCGCACGCGAACTTCTATCCCTTCTACAGCACGACACGTAGCGGCGGCAGCTGTTGGTGGCAGCAGGGCGGCCCCCACATCCCCGGCACGGTCAACCGCTTCGGCGGGAGCGCGCATGCCGAGTACGGTCCACTGCGCGCGATCTCCTATCCGACGGATCCCTTCGGGACGGTGACCAAGCGCTTCAACGACTTCCGAAGCGCGTACATGCCGAACCCCTGCCCGGCGGGCTAGTTTGAGCTGACCGGCTACGACCGGTGACAGGCGGCGGTGGCCCCGACGGCCACCGCCGCCTGCCCGATCACGCGAGGGCTCGGCTAGGCAGCCGGGTCGCGTCCGAAGTCGAGTCGCTGCTTGATCACCTCGCGTCGCCTGCGCCCAGCGTGGCAAGCTTCTCGCCGTCCGCGCTCACCTCGACGGTGCCGCTCTCGATCGCGAACATCGCGTGTCCGAGATCGCCCTGCATCGCCAGCGTCTCGCCCTCGGCGGCCTCCACCTCGACCGCTGCGGCGGGCGACGGTTGCCAGATCGGCATCGTCGAGATCAGCAAACAGCGGGATCGCGGACAACCTGGAGGTTTCCATGGCGGACACGGTAGTGACCATGCCCGGCCGTGAGGGTGTGCTTCGGTGAACAAGCGGTTTGGAAGTGGTGAAGGCTGCTCGAGAATGGGAACACCGCGGCTGGCTAGACTCGGGTTGATGGCCGACCCCCGCGCCCACCCCACCACGTCCGCCGACATGCGGCGGTCGGCCACTCGCCCCACCCGTGAGCAGTACTTCATGCTGCTGGCTGTGGCCACCCGCGAGCGGGCCAACTGCCTGCGGCGGCATGTGGGCGCGGTGCTCGTGGCCGACCAGCGCATCATCGCAACCGGGTACAACGGCACGCCCACCGGCTTCCCGAATTGCGACGAGGGCGGCTGCCACCGCTGTTCGAACCCCGACAGCTACGCCGAGGGCCGGGGCTACGACATCTGCATCTGCGTGCACGCCGAGCAGAACGCGGTGCTGCAGGCGGCCAAGCTCGGATACTCGGTGCAGGGCGCGGCCTGCTACTCGACGCTGCGGCCCTGCTTCGGCTGCCTCAAGGAGCTGTACCAGTCCGGCGTCAGCGCCGTTCGCTACCTGAACGAGTGGACGCCGAGCGACCCGGTTGAGGCGGCGGCGTATGACTCGCTGCTGGGCGAGCTGGCCGGCCGCGGCGTCGTGGTCGCGCCGCTGGAGCTACCTGCCGTTCTGCTCGATCTACGCTGAGCCGCCCTCAGGCGGTGCGGCGCAGCTTGCGCGGCTCGTCGCCCCAGTCGAACGAGAGCGCCTCGTCTGCGGGGATGGCGGGCTCCATGGGCACGATCGGCGCCATCTCTGCCGGTCTGCCGGGTTCGTCCGCCAGGTCGACCGTGACGACGGCGCGCAGCGGGGTCATCCGCGGCCGGCGGCTGGGGGCGACCTCGTTTGCGCGCGGCGTGCGCTCGATGCGGGCCATGTGCAGGGTGTGCAGAGAAAAGCGCCAGGCCTGCAGCTCGAGCTCGGCCAGCGGCGCTGCCTGGCAGGCCGGGCACGGCGTCAGCGGCCGTTTTTCCTGGTTGCACTGATGACAGGCGATGGTGATCTGCATCCCGATCCTTTCGGCATCCTGCGCCCCGACCTTGAGCCGCTGCCCTCAAGTTTGCGGCTGCACGAGCCGACGTTTGAAGCATGCACCGGGACGCCTTACGCCCGCTGCCGCGGTTGTTTGGCGTTGCCTGGGTCGCCATCCTGCTCGCGGTCTGCGCAGCGCTTGCCCACGCTGGCCCAGCCGCCGCCAACCCCGAGCTGGACCAGAAGAAGGCGCAGCTGGCGAAGGTCCGTCACGAGGTGCAGGCACTGGACGGTCGCGTCGAGCTGCTGACCGAGCAGTACGACGGAGCCGTGGTTCGCCTGCATCAGCTGAAGGTGCAGATCAGGCGGGCGACCCGCCGCCTGCAGGAGGCCGAGGTGCATCTCGCCTACGAGCAAGGCGTGCTCGCGAACCTGATGGTGGCCCGCTACAAGGGCCTCGACTCGACCACGCTCGACATCGTGCTGGGTGCGTCGTCGCTCGACCAGGTGACGGGGTCGCTCGACATCCAACAGCGCTTCGACGCCGCGGTGACCGAGGCCGTCGACCAGATCCAGATCGCAAAGGACGCGATTCAGGCTCAGCGCTTGGAGCTGATCGCGACCCGCGTTCAGGTGCTCGCCCAGAAGCGGCTGATCGCCAAGCGGCGGGACAAGATCACGGGATTGCTTCGCCGCCGACGGCGACTGATGCACTCGCTCGGCGCGCAGGTGCGGATCGGCGAGGCCGCAGACCAGATCGGCCAGGCCCAGGTGGCCCTGGAGGCGGCCGCATGGGTGCACCAGGACATGAAGCAGAATCAGGGCGATCCGGGTGCTGTGCTCCGCGACCAGGTGGTGCTCGAGGGGCTCGCCCAGATCGGCGTCCCCTACGTGTGGGGCGGTGCGTCACCCCAGACCGGCTTCGACTGCTCGGGCCTGGTGATGTGGCTGTGGGCCCGCCACGGCGTGGCGCTGCCGCACTTCGCGGCCTCCCAGTACCACCTCGGCCCGCGCGTCGCCAAGAGCGACCTTCGGATCGGCGACCTCGTGTTCTTCCACCAGCTCGGGCACGTCGGCATCTACATCGGCCACGGCTACGTGCTGCACGCGCCGCATACCGGCGCCACCGTGGAGATCGAGTCGTTCAACATCCCCTGGTTCCAGGACACGTACGTCGGCGCCACCCGTCCCGGCCCCGCCTGAGAGCCGCCCTCCTTGCGCGCGGTGGCGTAGGCTTCGGCGGTGCTGTTTCGACAGGTGCTGCATCCCGACCTCGGTTGCGCCTCCTACGTGATCGCGGACACGGCCGCCGGGCTGGGCGCGGTGGTCGACCCCAAGCGGGACGTCGCCGAGTACCTCGAGCTGGCCGCAGCCCACGGCTTCGGGATCGCGCACGTGATCGAGACCCACAACCACGCCGACCACGTGTCGGGTCGCGCCCGCCTGGCCGAGGCCACCGGCGCGCGATCCTGGGTGAGCCCGCTGGCCGGGGCCGGGTATCCGCACGACCCGTTCGCAGACGGTGTCGAGATCGAGCTCGGGCAGGTGCGGCTGCGTGCGCTGCACGTGCCCGGCCATCGTCCCGAGCACACCGCCGTGGTGGTGGTGGACGGTTCCCGGTCCCGCCTGCCGTGCGCCGTTCTGACCGGCGACAGCCTGTTTGTGAACGACGTCGCCCGCCCCGACCTGGCCGTCGAGAAGCACGAGGGAGCGGCGCAGCTCTACCGCGCCATCGGCCGGCTGCTGGAGCTGGACGACGGCGTCGAGGTGTTTCCCGGCCACACCGGCGGATCGCTCTGCGGCAGCGCCCGCATGAGTGAGACCACCTCCTCCACGATCGGGTTCGAGCGGGCCAGCAACCCGATGCTGCGGCTGGGCGAGGAGTCCCTGTTCGTGTCGGAGCTGATCCACGACCTGCCGCCTCAGCCGCCCAACTTCAAGGTCATCGCCGAGGCTAACCGGGCTGGGACGATCGCCGCCGCCGCCGCGGTCGTGCCGCTCCCACCCGAGCGGCTGGCGGCCGCCATCGCCGCCGGGGCGTTGGTGATCGACGGGCGCCCGGCACCGCAGTACGACGCCGCGCACATCCCGGGCACGATCGGCATCGACGCGTTCGTGAACGGCTTCGGGACGAAGGCGGCCTGGATTGCGGAGCCCGGAGCCCAGCTGGCGCTGGTCGCAGAGGACGAGCCGGCGGCGCTGCACATGCAGGGACTGCTGGAGTCGGTCGGCCTGTCCGCCACCGGCATCCTGGCCGGCGGATTCGCCGCCTGGACGGGCGCCGGGCTCGCCGTCGAGCGGTTCCAGGTGATGGACGTGGACGAGCTGTACGCAGCCGGCGAGCGGGTGCAGATCCTCGACGTGCGCGACCAGCACGAGTGGGAGGAGCAGCGCATCACCGGAAGCCAGCACGTTGTCTACCACGACGCCGGGCGCGTGATGCCGCCGCTCGATCGTGACCGGCCGGTGGCGGTGATCTGCTCGACCGGACGCCGCAGCGCGATGGCGGTGGGGCTGGTGCGCCGATCCGGCTTCGCCGAGGTGATCCATGTCACCGCCGGCGGCGTGGGTACCTGGGCGGCACGGGGCTACCCGATCGAGCAGTCGCAGCCGGCCGCTGTATGAGCGCTCCCGAGCTGTCGGCAACCGAGGTGGCGGCCGCGCTCGAGCGCGGCGAGCTGGCCGCCGTCGACGTGCGCGAGCTGGGCGAGTGGGACGCCGGCCACATCGCCGGCGCTGTCTGGATCCCCATGGGCGAGCTTGCCGACCGCATCTCGGAGCTGCCGGAAGGGCGACTCGCGATCGTCTGCCGCAGCGGCGCACGCAGCGGCGTGGTGGCCGACTGGCTGGAGCGTTCCGGGATCGATGCCGTCAACCTGGCGGGCGGCATGCAGTCCTGGCACGCAGCGTCGCTGCCGATCGAGCCGGTGGACGGCTGGATCGCGTGAGCGTGCGGGTGGGCACCTGCTCCTGGGCCGATGAGTCGCTCAGCAAGCTGTGGTACCCACCCGGCGTCAGCTCGGCGGAGGCCCGCTTGCGCTGGTACGCGGAGCACTTCGACACGGTGGAGGTCAACTCCAGCTACTACGCCCTGCCCACCGAGGAGATGGCGGCCACCTGGGCGCAGCGGACGCCGCCAGGCTTTGTCTTCCACGTGAAGGCGTTCGGGATGATGACCCGCCACCCCGTGCGGGTCGAGCAGCTGCCGCCCGACATGCGCTCGGAGGCGGAGTTCGACGAGCGTGGCCGCATCGACCGCCCCTCGCAGGAGCTGCGAAGCGCGGTCTTCCGGCGTTTCCTGCGCGCCGTCGAGCCCTTGCGCGAGGCCGGAAAGCTGGGCGGAGTGCTGATGCAGCTGCCGCAGTACGTGGTCTTCAAGCCGTCGTCCTTCGCCTACCTGGAGTGGGCACGGGAGCAGCTCACCGATCACCACATGCTGGTCGAGTTCCGGCATCGCAGCTGGCTCACCGACGAGCACCGCGAGCAGACGCTGGACTTCCTGGAGCGGCTGCCGGCCACCTACGTGATCGTCGACGCTCCCCGCGTGACGTCGGACAACGCCGCCCCCACCGTCGTCGCTCGCACGTCGGACACTGCCTATCTGCGGCTGCACGGCCGCAACGCGGCGACCTGGAACCACCGCGGTGGCGGCGCGGCGAAGCGGTTCGACCACCTCTACTCGCGGGACGAGCTGGCGGAGTGGGTGGCGCCGCTGCGAGAGCTCGCCGGCAGCGCCCGCGAGGTGTTCGCGATGTTCAACAACAACGGCCGCAGCACCGACGTCAACGGCAATCCCTTCGCCCAGGCACCGGCCAACGCCGCGCAGCTGCTAGAGCTGCTGAAGGACTCATAGAAGCCGGTCGCGGCCGCCCGGTGAACCTGGGGAGGGCATACCGGGCGGCCGGAGGGAGACACGCCGGCCCGGTCAAGCCGGCGCTTGCGACTGGCGGCCACGGTTGTCTGCGTCGTGACCATTCGAGGGGTCTGATTCCTCGGTCGCAGCTACTGTCCCACGCGTACTTTGGTGGAAGATTGGAGCGCCGGACGGCGTTCCGATCGGGCTCTGAGGCACTCCCACGACGGCGCCCGTCGCCGGCGTCTGCTTGACTGTCTCGGTGACCGACCGGACCGTGTTGACCACCTGCCCGCGGGATTGCTACGACGCCTGCGGGATCCTCGTCACCGTCCGCGACGGTGCCATCCGCTCGGTGCGCGGCGACCCCGACCACCCGGTCAGCCGAGGCAAGCTCTGCCGCAAGTGCTCGATCGGATACAACGGCGTGTACCTCGATCCGCAGGCACGACTGACCACGCCGCTGCGTCGTGTGGGCGCCAAGGGCGACGGCCGGTTCGAACCGGTCAGCTGGGACGAGGCGATGGCCGAGATCGCATCGCGCTGGGGCGCGATCATCGACGACCTCGGCCCGGAGGCGATCCTGAACGCCCACTACACCGGCACCTGCTCGGTGATCGCCTTCGCGTTCGGCTCGCGGTTCTTCCGGCGGCTGGGCGCAACCGAGGTCGATCCCGACTCGGTCTGCAACAAGGCCGGCCACGTTGCGCTCGACTACATGTACGGCACCTCCGTGACCGGCTTCGATCCGCGCAGCGCACGCGATGCGCAGTGCGTCATGGTGTGGGGCGCGAATCCCTCGGCCTCGGCCCCTCACGCCCACGACCACTGGCTTGCGGAGGCACCCGGCACCGTGATCGTGGTCGACTCGATCCGAACGCCGACGGCGCAGCAGGCCGACCTGCACCTGCAGCCGTTCCCCGGCAGCGACGCCGCCCTGGCGTTCGCGATGCTGCACGTGATCGCGCGCGACGGGCTGGCCGACCGGGACGTGCTCGAGCGCCACGCGATCGGCTGGGACGAGCTGGAGCCGGAGCTGAGAGCGTGCACACCGGAGTGGGCGGAGCCGGTCACCGGCGTGCCGGCGCAGCTGATCGAGCGGGCGGCTGCGATCTACGGCCGCGGGCCCTCGCTGTTGTGGATCGGTCAGGGCCTGCAGCGCCAGCCGACCGGCGGAAACGTGATGCGGGCGGTGGCGCTGCTGCCGGCCGTCAGCGGCAACCTGGCCAAGCCCGGGGCCGGGTTCCTGTACCTGAACGATCGCCTCGAAATCGACGAGGACTGGCTGGCGGCGCCGCAGCTGGGCGATCCACCGCAGCCGGTCAGCCACATGGACCTGGCCGCTCGGCTCGAGGATCCGGCCCGCAGCCGCAGCCTGTTCTGCTGGAACATCAACATCGCCGCGTCCAACCCCGAGCAGACCAGGCTGCTGGCCGCGCTCGGCCGCGAGGACCTGTTCACGGTGGTGGTCGACCTGTTCACGACCGACACCGGCGACTACGCCGACCTGCTGCTGCCGGCGGCCAGCTTCCTGGAGTTCGATGACCTGGTCTCGTCGTACTTCGACCTGTCGCTGTCGGCGCAGGTGAAGGCGGTCGACCCGGTCGGCGAGGCGCTGCCCAACCAGGAGATCTTCCGCCGGCTGGCGGCTGCGATGGGGTTCACCGAGCCGGAGCTGCACGCGGGCGACCGCGAGATGATCGACGCGATGCTGGCCCAGTCCGGTGTGATCGAGAGCTTCGAGCAGCTGGCGGCGGTGGGCACGGTGCCGCTGGCGGCGGATCCCGTGGTGCAGTTCGCCGACCTCGAGTTCGAGACGCCCAGCGGCCGCATCGAGATCGCGTCCGCCGCGGCTGAGGCGGACGGCCATCCGCGGCTGCCGCAGCCGTGGAGTGACCCACGGCCGGCCGCCGGCCGCCTGCGGCTGCTGTCGCCGGCGTCGCCCTGGCTGATGAACGACAGCTTCGCGAACGACCGCAAGATCACGAAGCGGATCGGCCGGCCGAGCGTGACGCTGCACCCGGCCGATGCGGCCAGCCGCGGCCTCGGCGACGGTGACCTGGCGCGCCTGTCCAACGCATCCGGCACGCTCGAGCTGGCGGTGACGGTGTCGGACACGGTGCCGCAGGGAGTGGCCTACTCACCCAAGGGCCGGTGGCTCAAGCGGGAGCAGCAGCAGGCGAACGTGAACGTCCTGAACGACGGCCGCAAGGCGGACTTCGGCGCCAGCACGTCGGTGCATGGAGTTGAGGTCACGGTTGAACGGGTGTAGCGCGCCGGCCGGGAAGAACCGGTCGGGTTCGCGCGTCTTGACCCAGTAGCCACCACCGGCCCGCGCACTCGCTTCTCCCAGACTGTCCAAGCGACATGCGGCTCCTGCGGGCCGGTGGTGGATATGTCGGCCACGTTCGTGACCGAAATCCTGACGGTGTTCGGCGCGGATCCTCGTCGACGGACAACCCGTCACACCCGACCTGTGGGGCTTCGACTACTCACCGAGCAGCGGCAGCATCCCCACGAACCCACTCGTGCCTGCAGGGGTGGACGCTCGTCGTGGAACGCGTGCACGGCTAGCGTCCGCACCGCTCAGCACCGCAGACGCGCCCACGAGCTGGTACCCTCAAGCCGCACCAGGCGATGGGGCTCGCCTTCAACCGCCGCACCGGCTGATAGCTCCTACAGACCATCGTAGGAGGATCCATGCCCACAGCCATCGCCGTCGCCATCGCGGGAAGCCTTGGAGCGGTCGCCAGGTACGCCATCGACTACTACGCTGGCGATCAACTGCTGCCACACCACCAGGTCTACGTCACCTTCGCGATCAACGTGATCGGGTCGTTTCTGCTCGGCATGTTGGTCGGGATACACCCGGCCGACAAGACGCGAATCATCCTCGGGGTCGGATTCCTCGGTGCCTTCACGACCTTCTCCACACTGATGGCCCAGGTGTACCACGCAGTCGGAGACGGGCGTGCGCTTCACGGAGTCCTATTGCCGACCGTCAGCGTCGCATTCGGCGCGACCGCTGTCTATCTCGGGATCGCCGCTGCACACGTTTGGGATTCAAACTGACGCACTACCGAGTTCGACGAACGTCGCCACGCCTGTACTCACAAACGTCCCTAGGGACCCAGCACGAATACGGCACACGACGGTGGCCATGACGGCTTGTAGTGCCAGATCGCCATACCCCCAACGGGATTCGAACCCGTGTTGCCGCCTTGAAAGGGCGGAGGCCTAGGCCGCTAGCCGATGGGGGCGCGGCTCGCAGGATACGCGAGCCTGGCCGCGCCGCGGACGGTCAGGCGGCCGGGACGGAGCCCGACGCGGCGCGGGTCAGCATCGCCTGCAGCTGCTCCCAGGCGGCCTCTTCGACCGCGGCGTACTCCTCCGGGTTGGCGTGTCGGATCGTGTCGAGGTACCGCTGCCAGGCCACCTCGGGGGCGACGGGAAAGTACCTCAGCGTGTCGAGTGTCCTCTGGTTCATGATTGCCTCCACTCGATACTACGGACGTGAGCGGCCGTCGGTTCGGTTCCCGCCCACGAGCGACACGGGCGTCGCCGGCCGGGCCCTACAATCGGCGTGGGGCCGTTAGCTCAGCTGGTAGAGCAGGGGACTTTTAATCCCAAGGTCGCAGGTTCGATCCCTGCACGGCCCATGTTCTCGCTCGCGGAGAACCGAGGCACCTCGTGGGCGCGTGACGCCCGGTCAGGTCGAGGCGTAGAGTGTCCGTGGCACTGCGCGGGTCCGGCGCGGCGGCCACCACGGCCGGCCTCCCACACGAACGTGTTGAACAGCGTGAGCGACGACCCCTTCCTCCGATCATCCTTCCCGCCTGATCCTGGCGCACCGCGACCTGCGCGACTGATCTGGATTCCGGTGCTCGTTGCGATCCTTGCGCAGGTGCTGTCCGCGGGTGCCGCCGCCGGGTCCGACCCTGCCCTTGCGCGGCCGGTGAGTCCAATCCGACACATCGTCGTGATCCTGCAGGAGAACCACAGCTTCGACAATCTTCTCGGCGGCTGGTGCCACCGGCACCACCGCTGCGACGGCGTTGTGCGCGGGACGCTCTCCGGCGGCAGGTCGATCCCGCTGCGGGAGCCCAGGGATCGGGTCAGTCTCGTCGGTCACGGTAACCGCGCGCACCGGCGCTCCTGGGACAAGGGGGCGATGGACGGGTTCAATCGGGTGCCGGGTTGCGGTGCAGCGAGCCACTTCAGCTGCTACGTCCAGTACCTCCCTCGCGACATCCCGAACTTCGCGCGCCTCGCCCGGCATTTCGTCGTGGCCGACCGTATCTTCGAGTCAAACGGCATCCCCAGCTGGGGCTCGCATCTCGAGCTTGCGACGGGCGGTGACCTGGACGGCTTCACCGGGCGAAACCCGGTTCACGTTCCCGGCATCCCGCGCAACGGCTGGGGCTGCGATTCGCTGCTGGACGCGCGTTGGCGTGCCGCACCTGGAAGCCCCGTACAGATGGAGCCATCCTGCGTCCCCGATCGTGCGGGTCATGGGCCATACCGGCCGAGCCCGGTGCGGTGGGTACCGACGATCATGGATCGGCTCGACGCTGCGTCGGCCAGTTGGAAGCTGTACACGGTAGTGCCCAGCATGGCATCCCAGGGCTTCCCGATCGGCGGGTACGGATGGGCGATCTGCCCGACGTTCGCTGATTGCCTGTACAGCCGCCAGGCTGCAAACGACGTGCCGCTGTTCGACGTTCTCCAGGACGCGTCTGCCGGTTCTCTGCCGAACTTCGCCATTGTCACCCCGACGTCCAAGCTCTCTCAACACAACGGCTACTCGATGCTCAATGGCGACAATCACATCGGCCGGATCATGTCCGCACTGATGGACGGTCCTGAATGGGATTCCACCGCCGTCATCATCACCTACGACGACTACGGCGGCTTTTACGACCACGTGCCATCCCCGGATCGAACCGACGCGATCAGGCTGCCGTTCATCATCGTCTCGCCCTGGGCAAAGCCGGGGTACACCGATCACTCATACGGGTCGCTGGACAGCATCGATGCCTTCGTCGAGCACGCGTTCGGCCTTCAGCCGCTGACCGCTCGCGATGCCGCCGCCTACGACCTCCACAACGCCTTTGACTTCGCGCAGTCACCACAGCCAGCCGTGCCGATGACGCGCAGGCCGGTACCGAGGGGTGAACTCCGCGCCATACGCCGCCGGCCGCCGCCGGCCGACGTCACCTGAGGCCGCCCACCGCCACCGCGAGGCCGACCAGCGCGATGGAGATCGGTGGACGGCGCTGTCGCCGGACGGGTGCTCCCGCGGGAGGCCGGAGAACCGATCCGCTGCGATCCGCGAATGGCGTTCCGAAACCGGCGGCCTCGCCGCCAGCAGCCCTCAGAAAGGGGTCACGATGACAGACATGATGGATCGGACGCTGACACGAGCGTCCCTAATCCGAGGCGGAGCCGCCGCAGGTGTCGGGCTCGCGGTGGGTGGCCTGATGGGCGTTTCGCCGTCGTTCGCGTCCGGAGCCACCCAGGGCGACGTCGACATCCTGATCGCCGCCGAGATCGCCGAGGCGCTGGCGGTCACGACCTACTCCAACATCATCTTCCACGCGCCGTTCTTCACGCGCCTCGAGGAGGACGACCAGGGCTACCTGCGGGCGGCACGCCAGGAGGAGATGTCGCACTACCTGCTGGAGAAGTCGGCAACCGGGAAGGACTCGCCGTACACCACCTTCTTCTACCCGCACCACATGTTCCACAACGCCCACGTGACCCTGAACACGCTGGTCTCGCTGGAGGACGCGTTCATCGCCGCCTACCTGGTCGGCGTCCGGAACTTCTCGAGTGCCGATCTGCGCGTCACGGCCGCCCGCATCATGGGCATCGAGAGCGACCACCGCACGCTGGCGCGTGTCGTGGCACCCGGCGTCGCGCGCAGGGACGGGGGGCCGATCGAGCGCGTGAAGGGCATCCAGGGCGTCCGCGAGTCGGTCGACCCGCCCAACAACAACGGCTACGAGCGCACGCTCGGCCTCACCGACATCAGCCAGGCCGTCGACGCGCTGCTCCCGTTCGTCGATGCCTCGGCCGCGGCCAAGGCCGGCTTCAACACCCGGAGGGCGTTCAAGTTCCATCCGTTTACGCCGCACCTGCCCACCCAGCTGGGCGCGTTCCACA
>JBJMJD010000045.1:0-20186 GCA_045806525.1 Gaiellales bacterium
TCGAACACCCAGTGCGCGACCGGGGCGTACACGAGCACCGACCATAGGGCAACGAAGGCCACGAAGGCGCCGAATTTCCAGCGGTCCGCGGTCCAGCCGGTGATCAGTGCCGGCGTGATGATCGCGAACATCATCTGGTAGGCGATCAGCACCACCAGAGGGATGTGGGATGGCGTATACATCGACGAAGGGGTGACGTTGCGCAGGAAGGCAACGTCGAAGTTGCCATAGATGCCGTTCGCTCCACCGCTGAAGCACAGCGAGTACCCGACCAGCCACCACATGACGGTGGTGATCGCCAGGGAGGCGAAGCTCTGGATCATGATCGTGAGCGTGTTCGACCTCCCCACCAGCCCGCCATAGAAGAACGCGAGGCCCGGTGTCATCAACATCACGAGGCTGGCGGCCAGCAGCATGAAACCGGTGTTTGCGTCGTTGATCATGTTCGCGTCCTTTCGCGACCGGCGGGAATCACGGGACATGGTTCGACGCCGTGCCGGAGCGCCTGCACCCGGAGATTGCGGGCCGTAGACTTGCGGCGTGGCTGACTGGGTGACGATCTCTGCCCTGGCGACCGCCGGCGGCACGTTGGTACTGGCGGGCGCAACGTTTGCATCGGTGCGCTCAGCCAACCGTTCGTCGCGCGTGGCCGAGCGGTCGCTGCTGGCCACGCAGCGGCCCCTGCTGATGCCGTCGCGGTTGCAGGACGAGTCGCAGAAGGTCGGCTTCGTGGACGGCAAGTGGTTCATGGTGCCGGGCGGCGGTGGCTCCGTCGAGCTGTCGGATGAGGCCATCTACCTGGTCATATCGCTGCGAAACGTCGGGCCGGGCATGGCCGTGCTGCACGGCTGGCTGTTTCATCCAGAGGTCGCGCTGGGCGACGAACCCGCGCCCTCACCCGACGGGTTCAGCCGCCTGACCCGCGACCTATACGTGCCCACATCCGACACCGGCTTCTGGCAGGGCGCGTTCCGGGATCCCGCGGCACCCGAGTTCGCCGCCGCCCGCACAGCCATCGACGCGAGGCAGCGAATGGCCGTTGACCTGCTCTACGGTGACCACGAGGGCGGCCAGCGCACGATCAGCAGGTTCGTCTTCAACCCCCGAGAGGACGGCCAGTGGATCGTGGTGGTGGCTCGTCACTGGAACCTCGACCGTCCGGATCCACGGTAGATCGTCGATTCGCACGTTGCATGGCCGTGACCGGCGCATGACATCGGATCGCGCAACAAACCTCACGCGGCGGTGACGATCCCGGCGCCGCCCGAAACGATCCGCATCGCGGCACCGGCGCGAACATCACGACCCGCGATCGGCAAGCGCACAACCATGCGACATGCCACGCGGTCCGGTAACGACGCGTCTCGATCCCGTCCCGGACCGCCCACGGCGGCCGGGTCGGGCTCTGAGCCCGTAAAGAACGCGGCAGGCGTTGCACAATTGCGAGGCGGCTCACCGGCCTTCGCGGCCACGGGGGTATCGTCGCTCGTGTGACCAACGCAACGCAGAGCGCTCCCGGCCGTCACCGGGTGGTGGTCGTCGGCGGAGGCTTCGCCGGTCTGCGAGCCGTGCGCAGCCTGGACGGGGCGCCGGTCGATGTGACGCTGGTGGATCGGCAGAACTTCACGCTGTTCCAGCCCCTCGTCTACCAGGTGGCGACGGGAGCGCTGTCGCCCGCAGAGATCGCCGCGCCGCTGCGCTCGATCCTGCGCAAGCAGCGGAACGCGCGAGTGGTGCTGGCCGAAGTGACCGGTTTTGACCTCGAGCACCGCGAGGTGGTGCTCGAGCACCTGCCTAACCAGGGCAGTGGCACCACCCTCGGATACGACACGCTGATCGTCGCGGGCGGCTCCCGGTACAACTACTTCGGCCACGACGAGTGGCGAGCCGACGCGCCGGAGTTGAAGTCGCTGGCCGGCGCGCTGGACATCCGCAGCAGAATCCTGGCCGCGTTCGAGGCGGCGGAACTGGAGACCGATCCAGCCCTGCGGCAAGCGTGGCTGACCTTTGTGGTGGTCGGCGCCGGCCCCACCGGCGTCGAGATGGCCGGGCAGATCGCCGAGCTCGCGCGGGATGTGGTGCGCGCCGACTTCCGGTCGGCCGATACCCGCACCGCCCGCGTGCTGCTGGTAGAGGCATCGAACAGGGTGCTGATGAGCTTCCCAGCGTCGTTGTCTCATAAAGCAACCAGCGCGCTCGAGCGGTTGGGCGTTACACCGCTGCTCAACCACACCGTCGTTGGTGTCGCCGACGATTCGGTCGCCATCCGCGGACCGGACGGCGAGGTCGCGGCGACGCCGGCGCGCACGGCGATCTGGGCCGCGGGCGTCACGGCATCGGAGCTGGCCGCCCGGCTCGCCGAGGCGGCGGGCGCCGAGGTCGACCGATCCGGTCGAGTCACCGTCGGGCCCGACCTCTCGCTGCCGGGCCATCCCGACGTGCTTGCGCTCGGCGACATGGTGCGGGTGCGCGCCGCAGATGGTACCATCGCGTCGTTGCCTGGTCTGGCACCCGTCGCACTGCAACAGGGAAGGTATGCCGCGCGACTCGTCCGCGACCGCCTGCGCGACCGGCCGACCACGCCGTTCCGCTACGTCGACAAGGGCGACCTGGCGACGATCGGCCGCTCCAAGGCCGTCGCCGATGTCAAGGGGCTGCACCTGTCCGGGTTCACCGCCTGGGTAACCTGGCTGGTCGTCCACCTCTTCTACCTGATCGGCTTCCAGAACAGGGTGCTGGTGCTGATCCGCTGGACGGTCAGCTTCGCCACCCGCGGTCGGGGGGCGCGGCTGATCGTGCACCCGCCTGCGCAGCCGCCCGCCACGACGCCGCCGATCGGCAATCCGAAGGCCTGATCCGGCAGGTGGGAGCGCAGGTACACCGATATCGGACGGTTTCGGTGCTAATGTCGCCTGTTGGGAAGACACCTATGCACGGGGGGGCTCCATGACGGGTCGGGGAAAGCGCATGTCGGTCGGAATGCTGCTTGCGGTCAACGTGGCGGCGTGGTCGCTGGTGATCGCCGGTGGCGCCTCGGCACAAGGCACCACTGCGCCCGATCGCGGCGCCCGTCCCACCCACCCGGTGCTGGGAGGCGCCGTCCCCGACGTACCGCCATCAGCAAGCATCCTCAGTGCGGCGTCATCTGCCGGGCTCGTTCGCAACTTCAACGGAGTCAGCAGCCGTGACAGCGCCGTCACGAACTTCGGCGCCGAGTTCGAGCCGCCCGACCAGGGTCTCTGCGTCGGCAACGGATTCGTGCTCGAGCCGGTGAACTCCGCCTTCCGGGTCTTCCGTGAGAACGGCCGGAGCGTGGCCGGCCCGACCAACGTCAACGCCCTCTTCGGTGACGGCTTCAAGCAGTTCACCAGCGATCCGCGCTGCCAGTACGACCCGGCCACCCACACCTGGTTCGCGAGCATCGTCTTCCTGAACGACACGTTCACGGCCAGCAGGCTCGAGATCGCGGTCAGGCATGCGGCCGACCCGCGCGGCACCTGGACGCATTTCAAGATCAACACCACCGACCCCGGCGGCCACCACTGCCCCTGCTTCGGTGACCAGCCGCTGCTCGGCATCGACGCGCAGAACATCTACATCTCGACCAACGAGTTCGCGATCAACGGCCCCGGCTTCAACGGCGCACAGCTGTACGTGATCGACAAGCGCCAGCTCGTGGACGGCGACGCATCGCCCGCGTTCGTCCACATCGGCCCGCTGCGGATCGGGCATCACAAGGCCGCGTCGGTTCAGCCGGCCATCACCGTCGGCTCCAGCCGGGCCGAGTACCTGATGAGCTCACTCGATCCGAAGGGTGCCGGCGACAACCGGATCGGCGTCTGGGCGGTCACGAACCGTGCGCTGGGGACGCACCCCGATCCCCAGCTGCAGCGGATCATCATCCCGTCGCAGAGCTACTCGACACCGCCTGCCACGCCGCAGATGGGTCCGCACTCGCTGATCGACTCGGGTGATGACCGCATGCAGCAGGTGCAGGCGATCGGCGGGCGGCTGTGGGGCGAGCTGGGAACCGCGCTTCGCACCGGCGGCGGAAAGCCGGCCGCAGCGGCGGCCTGGTTCGACGTCGCGCCGAACGTGGACCGAGGCCGCCTCAGCGCCACGATCAACCGGCAGGGCTATGTCGCCTCGCCGGGCAACGGTGTCCTGTATCCGGCGATCGCCGGCGATCGGCGCGGGAACGCGGCGATGGGCTTCTCGATGTCAGGACGAGACATGTTTCCCAGCGCCGGCTACTCGACGATCTCGTCGGGTCAGGCGAACTTCGGGCCGCCGATCATCGCAAGCCGCGGCAGAGGGCCCTACTTCAGACGGTCGACGCGCTGGGGCGACTATTCCTGGGCCGTGCTCGACCCGGCCGCACACCGTGTCTGGCTGGCCAACGAGTACATCCCACCCCGGTCGAGCCAGACCGTTGACCGCCACCAGAACTGGGGAACGCGCGTCTACGCGGTGCGGCTGCCCAACCCGTAGCGGGGGATCTGCTCAGCCCTCGAGACGAGCGGCATGATCGGGGACGAACGTCTGCGAATCGACCGGAGGGCGGCGATAGCCGCCCTCCGCTTGCCTGCGCGGAAGCTTGGGCGGATGCTTCTCTGTGCGATCCTCGTACGGGATGCGCGACAGCAGGTGCGCGATGCAGTTCAGCCGTGCGCGGCGCTTGTCGTCCGCCTCGACGACGAACCAGGGCGACTCCGGCAGGTCGGTGTACACGAACATCTCATCCTTGGCCCGCGAGTAGTCGACATAGTGCGAGCGTGACTCGAGATCCATGGGCGACAGCTTCCACCGCTTGGTGGGATCGTCGATCCGCTCCTGGAAGCGCAGCCGCTGCTGCTCGTCGGAGACCGAGAACCAGTACTTGGTGAGCAGGATTCCGTCGTCGATCAGCATCCGCTCGAACTCCGGGCACTGACGCATGAACAGCCGGTACTGATCATCCGTGCAGAACCCGAGCACGCGCTCCACACCGGCTCGGTTGTACCAGCTGCGGTCGAACAGGACGATCTCACCCGCCGACGGCAGGTGCGCGACGTATCTCTGGAAATACCACTCCGTGCGCTCGCGCTCGGTGGGAGCGGGCAGCGCAGCGATCCGGCAGAAGCGCGGGTTGAGCGGCTCCGTGATGCGCTTGATGGTGCCGCCCTTGCCGGCGGCGTCGCGACCTTCGAACAGCACCACCACCCGCGCACCCTCGGCACGCACCCACGTCTGCATGCGCGCGAGCTCGATCTGGAGCCGAGCCAGCTCCGCCTGATACAGCTGGCTCGGCACTCGCCGGGGTCGGATCTTGGACATCGGCGAGATGCTAGCCGCCGCCCGGCTCACTCCGGCCGCGGGCCGAGCAATCGCGCCAACCCGACTCGCGCGCGCTCCAGCAGCGCGGGCTCGCCGTACATGGTGTAGGTCGCGTGCGCCATCAGCAGCAGTGCGTCCACCTCGTAGATGAGTTGCTCAAGATCGAGGTCGGCCGGCAGCTCGCCCGCCTGCTGCGCCGTCGCCGCTGCGGCCATCAACTCCCCCATCCACGCCTCGATGAACACACCGATCCGCTCCTTGACGCGCCCCGGCTGGGTGTCGAACTCCGCGCCGACAGCGGCGAAGAAGCAGCCGCCGGGGAACACCTCGCGTTCGAGGTGCGAGAGGAACTCGTCGGACAGGGCCCACAACCGGCGCAGCCCGTCCGCCTTCCTGCGGGCGGGGCTCAGGACCTCGTCCTCGAAGATCTCCTCGGCGCGCTCGATGGTGGCCAGCTGCAGCGCCTCCTTGGACGTGAAGTGGGCGTAAAGACCGCTCTTGCTCATGCCGGTGCGCTCGGCCAGCCGGCCGATCGAAAGGCCATCCAGCCCCTCGACGGTCGCCAGGCGCGCCGCGTTGTCGAGGATCGTGTCGCGGCTGCGGCGGCCGTCGGCTCGTTGGCGGCGCTGTGCGGGTGCTTCGGTGGGGGTCGGAGGGTTCATACTTGACAAGATAGCACGACCGATCGTATAGTGCACAGGCTAGACAGCACGACCGTTCGTGTTTACACACCATCGAGGAGTCCCACATGAGCTTCAGCAGCATCATCGAGCCGGATCTGTCCGAACTGACCGCCCGCCAGCGGCGGGCCTGGGTGGCGGACCACTACTCGCAGGTCGCCTCCCGCACCGACATGACGGCGAAACGGCCGCACGACGACCCTGACCTGCGCGCCCGGTGGTACGGCCCGCCACGCGATTCGCGGCGCGGCGCACGTTGCTAGCTTGCAGCAGGTGACCGCGCATGGGCATGACACCGGGCCGGATCAGTCCGAGTACGACCGGCTCGGCGTCACGCCCACGCCCGACGACGGAAGCCGCCTCTCGTCCACCCCGCCCTGGGACGAGACCCAGCGCCCGCGCCGCGAGCGCTCCGGGCCGGACGTGGACTACACCAGGCGCGGGAGGCTGGTCGGGCAGCACCTGATCGACGTTCACGACATGCTCCGCAGCGAGCTGGCCGAGCTGCGCTCGGTGCTGTCCCAGGTGCGGGAGGGCGCGCTTGGGGCGGCTGACGCCCGGGCGGCCCTGAACGACATGGCGTTGCGCCAGAATGACTGGACGCTGGGCGCGTTCTGCGCCCGCTACTGCGGTGCGGTGACGCAGCACCACGGGCTCGAGGACGACGCCATCTTCCCTCACCTCGTGCGCAGCGAGCCGGCGCTCTCGCCGGTGATCGACCGCCTCGCCGACGAGCACCTGACCATCCACGATGCCGTGCATGCCGTCGACCGCGCCCTGGTCGACCACATCAACCGGCCACATAGCTATGAGGGCATCCAGTCGGCGATCGACTTCCTGACCGACGCGCTGCTGTCCCACCTCTCCTACGAGGAGTACGAGATCGTGGAGCCGCTGTCCCGGCTGGGGTTCTACCCGGGGCAGGTTGACCGGTAGCTCAGGATCGGCGGGGATAGCTCAGGATCGGCGCGGACCGCAGCCCCAGGCGCCCCAACCCCACGAGCGCCAGACCAGCGGGCGGATCACGAAGAACGCAACCAGCGGGATCAGGATCCAAAGGTGGTGGGTGGTGCCGATCACCATCGCCGCGATCAGCGCCAGCAGCAGCAGCGGGAACGGCCACGGTCGCGGTCGCCAGGCGCGGCGACCCGCCGGCCGTGCTCGGACCGGTTCGCCACTGGGCAGGTCGGCCACCAGTCGGTCGAGGTCGGCGTAGGTCTTGGCCGCCATACAGGCGTCGAGCCGTTCCTGGAACTCGTCGCTGTCGAGTCGGCCCTCTAGATGCTGGTCGCGGAGGACGGCCGCGAAGGCCTCGCGGTCGCCGTCTCCGGCGCGGAGGCTGCGATCGCGCGGCCCCCGCTTACCGGCGTAGTGTCCGTCGCTGTCTGCCACGTCGGTCCTTCCTCGCTGGTGGTGGTGTGGTGGGATCGCGCCGCGAGCGGTGCTGCGGCGATCAGGACCCTCTGTACGCCGTCGATCGTGCTCGCTGATCCTGGCAGCATATTAGACATCTAATCATTAGACGTCAAATCTTATCTGGTACCATCGGCAGGTGAGCCGACTCTCCCTGCTTCCGCCCATCGGTTTACGCCTGACCCGCACGGCGCGGGTCGTCTCAAACGCCTTCGAGCGGGCGATGGCCGAGGCGGGCGGCTCGGCCTCCGCGTGGCAGGTGCTGTTGCTGGTGCGCTCCCAGCAGTGGGGAACGCAGTCGCGGATGGCCGATGCGATGGGCATCTCGAGCGCCACCCTCACCCACCACCTGAATGCACTCGAGCAGCAGGGCCTCGTCCACCGCTGGCGCGACGCCGGCAACCGCCGGGGACAGCAGGTGGCGCTGACGCAGGCCGGTGAGGAGCTGTTCGCCCGGCTTCGGCAGGTCGCGGCGACCCACGACCGCCGGCTGCGCTCCCAGCTCAGCGACGAGCAGACGGCGCAGCTGGCCGAGCTGCTCGAGAAGCTGCAGGCAGGCATAGACCCGCCCACGATCTGAGGAACGGCGGACTCGTCGAACCAGGGAATCAGGACGGTGCTGCGCCACCGCCTCCTCGTGAGCACCCCTACGTCGCCGGCTGACCGTAGCGCTCGCCGGCGCGCTGCGCCTCCACGGCACGGTGGACGTTGCCGTGCACGTGATCGACGCCGATGCGGTCGATCACACCATCTCGCCGAAGGACGGCCAGCACCGGCGGCTTGACCCGCGCGAGCCGCAGCGTCGCCCCGCCGGTCTGCACCAGTTGGTGGATCTGGGTCAGCTGCTCGGAGCCCTGGGAATCGATGAAGGGGACGGCCTCGAGGTCGAGCACCACCCCTGTGATCCCGTCGGGCGCGGGCTCGGTCAGGTCGCGGATGCGGTCATCCAGCGCCTGGGCGGTCGCGAAGAACACGCCGCTGTCGATTCGCAGCACAACGATGCCCGGGAACGTCTCGTCGCCGGGGTGCTCGTCGAGGTCGCGGAATACCTCCGTGCCGGCCTCGCGGCCGAGCAGCGGCATCGGCGGATTGGTGACGACGTAGACGAGCCACCCGATCGAGAGCGCCACGCCCACCACGACGCCCGCCAGGACGCCCACCGACAGCACGCCGACGAGGGCGGCGATGGCGATCCAGAAGTCGAACGGGGTGACCCGGCGCAGCCGGCGGAACTCCGGCAGGTCGATCATGCCGAACACGACCGCGTCGATGATCACCGCGCCCAGCACCGCCTTCGGCAGATCCGAGAACAGCGGCGCCAGCACGAGCAGGGTGAGCACCACAAGCGCACCGGTGACCAGCGAGGCGACCGGCGTGCGGGCCCCGGCCGACTCGTTCAGCGAGCTGGCGGAGAGGCTGGTCGAGACCGGCATGCCCTGAAGCACGCCCGAGCCGACATTGGCCATGCCCTGCGCCACCGACTCCTGATCGATGTCGATCCGGTACCTGTGCCGGGTGGCAAAGGCGCGCGCGTCTCCGGCCGTCTGGGAGAAGCCGATCAGAAGCAGCGCCGCCGCCGCGACGCCGATGGTGGCGTACCGCTCACGGAACAGGTCGGCGCTCGGGAGCTGTGGCGCCGGCAGCCCGCGAGGGACGTGCCCGACCAGATCGACCCCGTGCCCTCCGAGGTCGAACACGCGCGCGGCGAGGATGCCGCCGGCCACCAGCACCAGAGCGCCCGGAACGGCGGGCGCGCCGAACCGCAGCGCCAGGATCACGCCCAGCGACACGAGCCCGACCAGCAGGGTCGTTCCCTGGATGTCGCCCAGCGACCCGACCCACGAGCCGAGCTCGCGCCAGGCATTCACCCCGTCGGCCGTCGTCCCCGTCAGCTTCGGCAGCTCCCCGATCACGACGTCCACGGCCGCCCCGGCCAGGAAGCCCGTGATCACCGGCTTGGACAGAAACCGCGCGATCCATCCCAGGCGAAAGACGGCCAGGAGCAGGAACAGCGCCCCCGTCACGAGCGTGATCGCAGCCACCAGCCCTGCCGCCTGCTTTCCGCCCAGCCCGGTCAACAGCACCGCTCCGCCGGCGACCGCGGCAAGGGATGAGCTGGGCCCGGTCGAGATCTGCTGTGAGGTGCCGAACAGGGCGTACAGGATCGCGCCCGCCGCCGCCGCGTAGAGCCCGTTCTGCAGCGGCACGCCGGCAATGCCCGCATACCCCAGGTTCTTGGGCACGATCAGGGCGGTCAC
This sequence comes from Gaiellales bacterium, assembly GCA_045806525.1. GTDB lineage: Bacteria > Actinomycetota > Thermoleophilia > Gaiellales > JAICJC01 > JAICYJ01. Next base: position 9,668 of record JBJMJD010000045.1, read on the forward strand.
GGCGATCCCGGCAGCAAGGTCGCCGCGCAGGAAGGCGCGGTCGTATCGAGGCAGCCAGGTGACGATGGGGAGCCAGCGGCCGAGGCCGCGGCGCTGGTTCACTGCTGTTGTCACTGTCACATCCTCTCACGCGGCCCGCTCCGCCACGATCGATTCGTAAAGTCGCTTGACGAACTGCGGTCAACGTGATACCGTAAAGCCTCTTTACCAGACACCAGGAGAGGACAGCCATGGCAGCCAGCACACACGAGGAGATCCGGGTCGGCGACGTGGCGGTGCGCTTCCTGCTCGAGGGCGAGCGGTCGGCCGGTTCGGTCGCCGTCTTCGAGTTCGACGTGCCCGCCGGCGCGCAGGTGGCGGCCGCGCACAGCCACGACGGCTACGAGGAGACGATCTATGGGCTCGAAGGCGTGCTGACCTGGACGCTCGAGGGCACGCCGATCGACGTCGGCACGGGCGAGGCGCTCTGCATCCCCCGCGGCATGGTTCACCGGTTCGACAACCTCGGCGAGGTCGACGCCAGGGCGCTCGCGATCGTCACACCCGGCATCCTCGGCCCCGGCTACTTCCGCGACGTCGCGGCCATCCTCGACGCCGCGGACGGCGGACCGCCCGACTTCGCGGCGATTGGAGCCGCGATGCTCCGCCACGGCCTTACTCCCGCATCCTGATCAGGATGGGGGCGGGGCCCGCTCGGCCGTATCAGGGAGGCCGGCTCAGAACGACCGTGGCTCCCGCCCGCGCTGGTGTCCCGTGCAGGGCGACGTGCCCGCCGGCGTCGACCACGAGGAGCGCGATGTCGCCCGGCTGCGCCGGCTCGGCGCCGTCCCGCATCCGTATCCGCCAGCCGGCGGCCACCCGCCGGCGCAGTTCGGAATGGGTGAGCTCCGAGCTGCCGATCGGCACGCTGTCGCTCGAGGGCGGCAGTAGATCGGCGGTTTCGGGATCAGGGGCGACGCGGAACACGTGGTCGTGCCCCAGTTCGCGGCGCAGCTCCCCGGCAGCCAGCGCATTGAAGTCGTCGCTTCGGGTCAGTAGCAGTGCGTCCGTCACCTCCTCGAGCTCAGCTTCGCGGTTCACCGAATCGAGCAGCATGCCCCCCGGCCCCGCCTCGATGCCCGCGGCACGGGCCGCGTCGCGATCTGCCGCCGGCCCGACCCACATGCGCACGGAGGCACCAGCGGATTGGATCGCGGTAGCCATCTGGCGGGCCCAGGCCTCGCCACCCACGACCAGGACGAGCCCGCGTTCCTGACCTGCGACGCCGAGCCATCGCGCCACGAGCGGCGCGGTCAGGCCGTAGAGCACCACGGTCGCGAAGATCACGATGAACACGATCGGAAGGATCTGGTCCGCGCCAGCGAAGTGCTGTTGCTCGAGCTGCAGGCTGAACGCCGAGGCGGTAGCGCCCGCAACGATGCCGCGCGGGGCCAACCAGCCCACGAACGCGCGCTCCCTGAGCGAGAACTCGGACCGCCACATCGCCAGCATCACGGCGAGCGGCCGGGCAACGATGACGATGACGGCGACGAGCACGAGCGACCTGGCGAGCACGTGCCTGACCTCGTCCGGAGTGACCGAGGCCGCGATCAGGATGAACAACACGCCGATCAGGAGCTGGACGAGCGCCTCGTGGAAGCCGAGCACGGCTGTTACGTCGACCCGCCGTGAACGCGGGAGGACGTGCTGGTTGCCAAGCGTGATGCCCATGAGCGTCGCGGCGACGAACCCCGTGTCCTCCCGGATCAGATCAGAGACGACCACTGATCCCACCACGACGGCGAGCGTCGTCGAGACGACCATGGCGGGTGCGCTGCGCTGTACCTCACGCAGCAGCACGAACAGCACCGCCGCCCCGACGGCGCCCACCGCCGCTCCCACGACCATGCTGCCGAGGAACTCCCCGGGATGCCACACGGCGCCGCCGACTCGCCCTGACTGCACCCCCTGGAACACGAGCACGCCGAGCAGCGCGCCGACGGGGTCGACCAGCACGCCCTCCCACTTCAGCAGCGTCCGCACTTCGCGGGCCGGCCTGATGAACCCGAGCAGCGGCAGCACCACAGTCGGCCCTGAGACCACAAGAATCGCACCGATCAGGATCGCCACTCCCGTTGCCATTCCCGAGAACAGGGCGGCAGTCGTGGCCGCCACGACGACGAGGGTCACCGCGACGCCGATGGCGATCAGCCGGGCCACGGGCGCGCGCACGCGCGGAGCGATCTCATCGAACGAGAGACGCAGGCCGGCCTCGAACAGGATCACCCCCACGGCCAGAGACACGAACGGCTGGAACAGCGCGCCCAGCAGCTGATCAGGGTGAACGTCGTCTGTCACGGCACCCGCCAGGAACCCCGCTGGTAGCAGCACCACGATCGCCGGCAGGCCCAGCAACCGTCCAATCAGCTGGGAGCCAACGGCAAGTGCGAGCACGAGGCCGAGCCCGAGCAGGATGTCGTTGGTCGACAAGGCGTCACCATACCCTCGGCAAACGCCGGCACATCCAGGAAATGCGGCGTGCCAGCAGCGGGCGCGACTTCACATCGAGCTTCCGGAACGCCTTTGCGCAGGTGGTACTCGACCGGCCTGAGTGATCAGGTCGATCGCAGGGACGGGTTGGCGCGCATGACGATGGTTGAGGCGCCGGGGTCGCTGATCGATTGGCGGGTGATCCAGCATCGCACCCACTTCGTGTTGGTCGGTGCGCTGATATGGACTTCCGCCGTCCCGTTCGGTCCCGCGTTGAAGGCGACGCCGGGAACGTCGTGGCCGCCGGTCGTGAACCAGATCTCGTAGTACTGATCGCCGGGCGCCGGGTCGAGGTGGCTGACGGACACGATGACGGGCTCGACGGCGCCGTCGGGACGCCCAACCGCGACGTAGCCGGAGGCCTTGCCGGCGCCGGTCAGGGTCGCGATGCGCTGGAACCCGCCCTGGCCGCCAGGCTGGGATGTGCCGGTGATGGTCACCGCAACCGCCGCGGCGGCGGCGATCGCGACGACACCCGCGAGCGACCAGCGGCGTGACCATCTCCGTGAGCGGCGGGGCGCTGGCCGTGTCGGAGCGGACGGGTCGGGATCCGCGACCGCAGCCCGGACGGATGGAGTGACCAGGCTCGGAGGCACGTCGAGCAGTGGCGGCAGCGTGCGCAATCTGCGCTCGAGGGCCTGCAGGTCGGGCTCGTTCATGACCGCTCCTCCCGTTCCAGGATCTCGGCGAGATGCAGCAACGCGGCGCGGTTTCGGGTCTTCACGGTACCCAGCGGCATCCGCAGCTCGGCCGCGATCTCGCTCTGCGACATCCCCTTGAGGTAGGCCAGCTCGATGATCTCGCGTTCGTTTTGATGCAAGCGCTCGATGCACACGTGGAGCTGGAACGCCTCCAGTTTCTCCGCCGTCTCGTCCTCGGGCGTCGGTGACGGATCGGCGCGGTCGGGGGCGTCGGCCAGCCACTGGGCCTGGCGGCGGCGGGCGGCGGCGTATCCGGCGTTTCGCGCGATCGTGTACAGCCATCCCACCACCGCGCCGCGCTCGGCGCGGTAGGTACGCGCAGACCGCCACACCGAGATGAACGCTTCCTGAACGACGTCATCGGCCCACCCGGCGTCGCCAAGCTGCCTGACCATCAGAGAGTAGATGGATCGCGAGTAGCGGCTGAAGAACTCCTCGAAGGCGACCTGGTCGCGCTCCTCGGCGACCAGCCCCAGCAGGTCCGCGTCCGAGAGCCGGGTGTAGTCCCACACCGTTTGTGGCCGGCCAGGTGCGCGAGCCGGAGATTGTTGAGATCGAAGAGCCATTACCTGTCCTAGCCGGCAAGACGCTGGATCGGATTGCCGCGGTTCCCGAAAACCGATCTGCGGCTGCTGCCGCTACCAGCCGTAAACAGGAGGAAGACCCGAATGATCAGGACAGGAGACTCGATCGCAAACCCCGTCACCGGCGAGACCGTGACGTTTCAGCGGACATCGGCGGACTCCGGCGGCGAGCTGGTGATCGCCGAGGTGACGCTGGAAGCCGGAGGCTCAGCCGCCGGCGTGCACGTGCATCCCAACCAGACCGAGACGTTTCAGATGCTCGATGGCACGGTCGGGTTCCGCCTGGGTCGCGAGCGACGCTTGGCAACGACCGGCGAAACCGTGGTCGTGGAAGCCGGCACCGCGCACGCGTTCTGGAACTCGGGGGAAGGCCGGGCCCGGTTTTTGTGTGAGATACGACCCGCGCTGAGGTTCGAGCGCCTGCTCGAGACGATGTTCGCGCTGGCCCGGGACGGCAAGACCAACAGCCGGGGCCTACCGCACCCGCTTCGCCTCGCGGCCATCGTCGACCACCACCGCGACGACGTTCAGCTGCCCGTCATGCCGCCATCAGTCCAGCGACTGGCCGCGAGGGTCGGCGCAACGGCGGCATGGGCACTCACCGAATTCGGGCCCACGTACGACGGCTCACAGCTACATGCCGGGGATGCGCACACCAGACCGGCCCCGACCCTGCACACAATCCACCCACAGAGGACAGCCTCATGACCAATCAGGAATACCGAAACACCACCACCCGGCGCCGCCTGCTCGGCGCCGCAACGGTCGGCCTGGGCGCAGCCATCGGCGGCGTGCTCACCACCCCTGTCGCCGCCTACCTGCTCGCACCGACGACGCAGGAAACCCCGTTTCATCCAGCCTTGCTGGGGCCGGTACGTTCGCTCACGACGGAGACAGGCTTCGCGCCGACCGCGGCCCCGTACGTCGAGGACCCCGCCCAGCCGCTCTCGAGCGGCCTTGCCTACGTCCACTACACCGGCGGCAGCGACCGCGACTGGCTCGCCCCCCACGCCATGTTCGTGGTCTTCTCGAACCGCTGCACCCACGTCGGCTGTCCCGCCCAGGCCTCCGCGATCGGGTTCGCCTGCCCCTGCCACGGGAGCCAGTTCGACCAGCGCGGCGCCCGCACAGCCGGCCCCGCACCGCGGCCGCTCGACCGCTTCCAATGGGAGATCCGCAAGGATGATCAGCTCTGGATCACCCAGCGCTGGAGCGTGCTGCTCGATGGCGATACGGCGCGCTACTACCCCGTCAAGGCACCGGGCCAGCCGCTGGACGGGCAGATCCCCGCAGCGGAGGCGCTCTACCCGGCGGTCACGTACAGGCACGGGCCGGTGCCGTCGTCACGGTAGTCCGCTGCGCTACCCCGCCTCGCCACCGCGTGCGGCGTCTGCCCGCTCGCCGAGGTGCGCCTCGAGCCGCCACAGGTTGTCGATGTGCTGGCTCGTCCACAGCAGTAAGAGGGCGGCGCGCGCGGCGCCGTCGTCGCCCGTGCGGACGGCGTCGCGTACGCATATGAGCAGGCGGCTCCGCCCTTCGTCGTCGCGGATGTGGGGCGGCGGCACCGCACCACGGTTCACGATCGCGTATCCGAGCGCGGCGAACCACGCGTGCAGGGCGTGCAGCTCGCGATCGAGATTTTCCCCACAGCGCTGGAGCCGGGTCGCGGGGTCTGCCATCTGCCCGAGCGCGGCGAGCGACTGCCCGGCGCGACGGACACGCCCGGCGCCGCCGACGAACGCAGCGACCTCCTCGACCTTGAAATCGCCGGCGGAGCGCTCCGCGAGATACAGGCGAAAGGCATCGTCGAGCCGGTGGGCCGCCCCATCCGCAGCGCGCGCCGCGCGCGCGGCCTCGGCGGCGGCCGCTCCCGTGACCGACTCGCGCGCGGTGGCAACGACATACTCCGACCCGCGCCCGAACGCCGTGGCAAGGTGATCTCGCAGCAGCGAGGCGGCACCACGCGGCCAGAACAGGACGCCGACGCCGAGGCTGATCGCAAACCCGATCGCGACGTCCTCGACACGCACCAGGCCAACGCTCCAGCCAACCGGCTGGATCAGGTTGAACAGCACGAACAGCACGACCGTGAACCCCGCCTGGCCGGCGGCGAACGAGATCCCCCGCGGCGCGTAGGCGGCGACCAGGACGGCGATGGGCAGCACTCCCCAGAGCACCGCCTGATGCGTGCCGATTGCAATCACCAGCAGCGCTCCCAGCACGATCCCGGCGGCGGTGCCGGCCAGCGCGCTCAGCACCGACCAGCCGGTCGCCAACGCGTTCGACCGCAGCACCGAGAGCGTCCCCAGCACGACCCAGAAGCCGTGCTGAAGGCCGGTCCGCTGTGCGATGAACACGGCGACGGCGAGTCCCACCGCTCCGCGAACGCTGTTGCGAAACCAGATAGAGCCTAGGCCGGCATGCTCGGCCGCCAGACGCTCCGTGGCCTCGAGCGCCCCACCGCCGGATGGCTGAGCGACGTCGCTCTGATCAAGCTCCGGGGCGTCGGCGCCCGTCGCACGCAGGGCATAGCCCCCCAGCTGCCGGGCCGAATACGTTGCCGCTCTGATCCGAAACGGCGGCTCCACCACCTCCCTCAGCGCCTCATCGCTGGCGTCGGCGGGCAGCTCGAGCAGTCGCCGCACCTCCGCCTGAGCCACGGCCGCGCGGGCCGCGTCGAGTCGCTGGAAATCGGGTCGCTCATCGCGACCGTCGAGCCGTTCCGCGCCCGCCATCAGCACAGCCGCCGTTGCCGCCATCGCCTCTGCGTCCTGCTCGCCGCCCGAAGCTATCACGGGCGGCCCGAGAAACGACAACAGCCAATCCAGCTCGTCCGGAAGCGCCGCCAGCGCCGCCGTACGTCCGGTCGGCCCGGTGGGGCGATGCTGCGAACCGAGCGAGCGGCGGCCGAGACGGTCGACCGCGTCACGCGCCTCCCGGAGGTTCACATCGGCGCCATCAGGAACGGCGGCCGCCTGCGCGACCGCTCGCATCGCGCGGGCGGCATCGTGCTGCAGGTCAGCACGACGGCGCGACGGCCACAGCAGCATGACAGCGCAGATGCCGGCGCCGGCGGCCAGCGCCCAGCCTTCCAGGCGGTCCGGGATGGCGGAGTTCGGCGCCGGGATCGTGACCGGCAGGACGAACGTCAGCAATGCTCCGGTCGAGAGCGCGGCAATGTAGCCGTTGATCACGCCCGACATGAGCACACAGAACCCGATCACGGCCATCACCCCGGCGCCGAGCCACGCGTTGCGTGAGCAGAGCGTGCCGATCGTGATGAACGTCGCTCCCACCGCCGTCAGCGCGAGGTAGGCGCACATCCGCGGCAGTGGCGGACCTTCCACGTCGACCAGCACCAGCATCGCAAACGACCCGAACGCCGCGAAGATCGACGTCTGCGGCTGCCCGATCACCGTGTCCGCAAACGCGAACACCGCGGGCATCACGATCGCCGCGCGAGCGGCCGTCTTCAGCGCGGCCTTGTCCAGCACGCTGGCGATCATAGTGACGTCACCACCGGCCACATGTTGGAGCTAAGGGATTCGAACCGCTGACGGCAGGTCGCGTCGTGCGCCGCTGCGCGCGTGGCCGCTACGACGCTCAGGGTGGTGGTCGGGATCTGGATGCCTGGCTGCGAAGCCGCCTGCTGTGATCGTTGCGGCGTTTCGATGCTCGGATGTTCGGGCATACCCCGGTGCGTCATGGAACGATTAGAGGGCTCGATCCCGTCAGGGCCGGATGAGAATCCGGTCAGCATCGCGAAGTTGTGGTTCGAAACGCAGGGTTTCCACGTCGACACGTGGCGCCAGGATGGCCGGTGGATCGCGCGGGCGCGGGTCGACAAGTTGGGTGAGGAGCTTGTCGGCCGGGGTGACACTGAGGGGGCTGCGATGAGCGACCTCCAGCGAGGCTACCGGCCCGCCAATACCGGCCGTTCCACAGAGTCGGGCTGAGCAGAAGCCCGATCTCGGCGTGCGCAGGTGCCTCTTACCGAGTCCTCTCATGGGTTCTCCTCCGGGAGTGGTGGTTGCGTCGACAACGCGTCCCCGGCCACCGGCCGATCGATGCTGCGTTGACCGGCGATGCGGCGAACCATGGCGTCGGCGGCGGCGAGACCCCCGGCGACCTGGGCGCCGTCGGGCTGGCCCAGTACGACTCCAGTGATCATGGTCCGTTTGCCGTCGATCCAGCGGATGGCGCGGAACCCGAAGCAGCTGCCGGCCGCGTCGTCCGAGCCGGTCTTGACGCCGACGAACCCGTCTTGCCCGAGCAACACGTTTGTGTTGTGGACGGTGCCGGCGACCGGCAGCGTCGCGCTCGGCGTGGAGACGACGCTCGCGAACACCGGCAGCAGCATGGCGCGCTGGACGATGCGCACCTGGTCGGCGGCGGTCGACACGGTTCCATCGTCGTAGCCGCTCGGGTCGGTGTAGCTGGTGTGGGCCATGTCCAGTGACCGCGCGGCGGCATTCATCCGAGCGACAAACAGGTTCTCGGAGCCGGCGTCCCATCGCGCCAGGACGGCGGCGATGTTGTTGGCGGACGGCAGCAGCAGCGCTTCCAGGGCCTGGCGTTCGGTCAACTGCTCGCCGGCGGCGACGGGCACGACAGACTCGTGCTGCCCGGCCCGCCGGTCGGTATCGGCGACGTCGGCGTCGGTGAGTGTGATCGTCGGGCCGTCCTGACCGGATCGGAGCGGGTGGTCACGGAGCACGAGGTAGGCGGTCATCACCTTCGCCAGGCTCGCGATCGGAGCGTCGTGCTGGTGCGGGCTGGTGTGGATTCGCCGCTGCCCGGTCAGGATGACCGCGGCTTGGCCATATCCGGGCCATACCGAGCTGGGCAGTACGGCTGCGCCACGTGCAGGGCGCATGGCGCTGGCTAGCCTTTTGCCCAACCCGCCTGTGATGGTTGGCGATGCGACTGTTGAGGTCGACGACGGTGTCGGGTGGTGGCCGAGAGTGGCGATCGCCGCGACGACGACGACGAGCAGGCCGGCGAGGATGATTCGGAGTTGGCGGGGTCTTGTTCGTGCTGGTCTGTTGTGGGTCATGACCCGATTGAAGACAGCCCGGTGTTGCCAACACGTTTCTGGTTTTGGATACGCCGACGACATGCGCCCGCCCCTATCCTCCGAGCATGCGTGTCTTGGTTGTTGAGGACGAGCCCTACATGGCGGAAGCCATCCGCGACGGCCTGCGGCTGGAAGCGATCGCGGCGGACATCGCGGGTGACGGCGACACCGCGCTTGAGCTCTTGCGGTTCAACGAGTACGACATCGCCGTGCTCGACCGGGACATCCCCGGGCCGAACGGCGATGAGATCGCGAAGCGCATCGTCACGTCGGGCAGCGGCACGCCGATTCTGATGCTCACCGCTGCCGACCGTCTCGACGACAAGGCCTCCGGGTTCGAGCTCGGCGCCGACGACTACCTCACAAAACCGTTCGAGCTTCAAGAGCTCGTGCTCAGGCTGCGGGCGCTCGACCGCAGGCGCGGCCACAGCAGGCCACCCGTGCGGGAGATCGCGGGCCTGCGGCTAGATCCGTTCCGGCGAGAGGTCTATCGCGACGGCCGCTACGTCGCTCTCACCCGGAAGCAGTTCGCCGTGCTCGAGGTGCTCGTCGCCGCCGAAGGCGGTGTGGTCAGCGCAGAAGAGCTCTTGACGCGAGCCTGGGACGAGAACGCTGACCCGTTCACCAACGCCGTGCGCATCACCGTCTCGGGACTGCGCAAACGGCTCGGCGAGCCGTGGATCATCGCGACGGTGCCCGGCGTCGGCTACCGCATCGACACGCAACTCGAGGCCGGGGCCGAGGGCGCAAACCGTGGATAGAGCCCCCGGTACGAGCGCTCGACTCAAGCTCACCCTCAGCTACACCGGCTTCCTGATGCTCGCCGGCGTCTTGATGCTCGCGGTCGTGTGGGTGGTCGTGCTGCGCTACATACCCGACGGTCAGCTCCTCTACATGCATCCCTCGTGGTGGTTTCTTTTCGACCGCTCCGACCCTCTGCACGGCTTTGCCGCGGTCGCCGCAATCGTGCTGGCGTCCCTGCTGGTGTTCGGCCTCGTGGGCGGGTGGATTCTCGCGGGCCGCATGCTCGCCCCTCTGGCTCGCATCACTGCCGCGACCCGCACGGCCGCCACTGGATCACTCAGCCACCGGATCCAGATGGAAGGCCGTCAAGACGAGTTTCGTGAGCTCGCCGACGCCTTCGACACGATGCTTGCGCGGCTGGAAGCACAGGTCGCCGAGCAGCAGCGATTCGCGGCCAACGCCTCCCACGAACTGCGCACCCCGCTTGCGATCACGCAGTCTCTGCTCGACGTCGCTCGCAAGGACCCCAGCCACGTCAGCGGCCAGCTCGTTGACCGCCTCCACGCCGTGAACGCCCGAGCGATCCGCCTCAGCGAGGCACTGCTGCTGCTCAGCCGCGCCGACCAGCAGTCGTTCGCCCGAGACCCGGTCGACTTGTCGCTCGTCGCGGAAGAGGCTACCGAGACGCTGCTCCCCTTCGCCGAGAAGCGCGACGTGACCATCGAGACCTCGGGTGACATCGCCCCCACCAACGGCTCGCGTACGCTGCTCCTGCAGATGACGACGAACCTCGTGCAGAACGCGATCGTTCACAACCTGGCGGAAGACGGCGCCGTGTGGGTCACGACCGGCGTCGACGCAAAAAGTGTCGAGCTCACCGTCGA
>JBJMJD010000046.1:0-18585 GCA_045806525.1 Gaiellales bacterium
ACCACGAACATCCTGTTCGTTTGCGGCGGCGCGTTCTCCGGCCTCGACAAGATCATCTCGGCGCGCGGCAAGTCGACCTCGATCGGCTTCGGCGCCAAGGTGACGGCGCCCGAGGACCGCAAGCAGGGCGAGATCTTCCGCGAAGTCGAGCCCGAGGATCTGATCGCCTACGGGCTGATCCCAGAGTTCATCGGCCGGCTGCCGGTGGTTTCGGCGGTGCACCAGCTGAAGCGGGACGACCTCGTCCAGATCCTGCTGGAGCCCAAGAACGCGCTGGTCAAGCAGTACCAGAAGTTCTTCTCCTACGACGGCATCGACCTGGTGTTCACCGACGACGCGCTGGGCGCGATCGCCAGCAGCGCACTGGAGCGGGCCACCGGCGCTCGCGGTCTCCGCTCGATCATCGAGGCGGCGCTGCTGAACGTGATGTTCGACCTGCCGTCCCGCAAGGACGTGAACAAGTGCGTGATCACGCGCGAGACGATCGAGAAGCACATCGACCCGACGCTGGTCGCCGAGGGCGGCCACGCCGTCGACGTCACGGCTGAGCTCGACCAAGAGTCGGCCTAGCCGACCAGGCGCACGAGTTCCCGGGCCGCCCGGCCGCGCTGTCCTAGAGCGGAATCAGCGGATCAGCGGACAGATGCTGCGGCTGGTGCCGTGCACGAGCCGGATGCCGCTGTCGTTGGACACGATCTGACCGTGCACCTCACGGAGGAAGCCGTGGTTGCCGCCGAACTGGGCGATCCAGCTGCTGCCGTGTCCCAGGACGACGACGCTGGTGGCGGTTGTGGTGATGCGCACCGGTCCGGACGAGTTGATCGTGACCTGGTTGCCATCGCGCAGGTTTGTCATCGACTCCTTGAGTGCGCCGGTGATCATCACGTGGCCGTCGGAGTATGTCTTGATGATGCCACGGTCAACAACGGGCCTGACCATGACAGGGAATCCGCACACCTGACTCGGGATCCGAAACGCGGAGAGGTGTTCGTGCGCGCGGGTCGGGCCACTCGCCAGGGACGGAGGCGCCGGAAGCGCGCACCATGCCGCTGCGGCAATCAGCGCTGCCACCCAGCGGTGTCGTTTCGGAGCCACGGTCCAGTAGACCGCCCGACCGCGATGCTGTCAATCGCGTTTACTCCACAGGCGCCGCATGCTCTCAGGTCGTGCGGCCGGGGCTGTGACCGAGGCGCGCACGCAGCCGGTCGCTGAGCTCGACCTCGTGGGGCAGCTGCTTCAGCTCGTCGGCGTCCGCGACGACACCCTGTGCCCGGAGCGTCTCCGCGAGCGCCGCCCAGTGGTCGGTCTCCATGTCGTCCTGGGTATGTCCACCAAACGGCTCATCCGGTCCCACCACCGCGCGGGCGGTCTCGACGACGTCGCGTTCCGAGGTGAGCGCCCACAGATCGCCGATCTCGTGCGCGCCGGCTCCGCGCAGCTCTTCGGTCCAGCCGCGGTCGTCGAGGAGCAGCAGCCGGCTGCCATCGTCCAATACGGCTTCGTGTCGCGCCGACACCGAGATGCGACGAGGGTCGATGCCGCCGCCGGCCGAGCGTGGGGCCTCCGCCCAGCCGCGGACATCAGGGTGGACCGGCACTGAAGGGCTCTCGGCGCCGGCGTCCTCACGGACGTCAGCGCGGGTCAGGAGACGAACCACGCGGTGCATCGACGCATCCTCGCAATGTCGGGGGCCTAGGAGGCGGCACCGAAGTCGACGTCCCTGGATTCGACCGTTCCAGCGGTTCGTCCGGGAGCGTCGCTTACGAGGTTCGCGCCGTAGCCCCTGGCGAGGGCGCCGTGCAGCGTCGAGCGGACGCACCAGTCGGTCTGCGCGCCGACGACGACCAGCCGCCCGACACCGAGGCGGGACAGCACGGTTTCGAGGGAGGTCTCCTCAAAGGAGTCGCCGTAGCTCTTCTCGACCAGCGGCTCCGCGTCGCCCGGAACCAGCTCGGAGACGAGCTGCCAGCCGTCGCTGCCTCGTGCAAGCTGCTCATCGGAGTGCTGCACCCAGACCACCGGCACCCCCTCGCGCCGCGCCCTTTCAACCAGACTTCCGACATTCGCGACGACCGCGTCGCGCTCGTGGGCCCGTTCGAGGGCGGCGTTCTGCACGTCGACCACGACGAGTGCGGTGTTCGGGCGGTTGGCAAGGGTGGTCATGGTCTCGCTAGGTTCGCGTAGAGTCGGCCGGGTGCGCAAGTGGCTTCCATTGAGCATCCTGGCGTCGGCCCAGTTCATCATGGTGCTCGACTCGAGCGTGATGAACGTCTCCATCTCGCAGATCGTTGTCGATCTGAACACGACGGTCACCGGGGTGCAGAGCGCGATCACAATGTACACGCTCGTGATGGCGGCGTTCATGCTGGTCGGCGCGAAGCTCGGTGACATCCTGGGTCGCGACCGGGCGTTCGGGCTGGGGTTGGGCGTGTACGGCCTGGGCTCGCTGATCACGTCGGCCAGCCCGAACCTCGCCGTGCTGCTGATCGGCTGGTCGGGGATCGAGGGGCTGGGCGCGGTGCTCGTGATCCCGGCGATCGCGGCGCTCACCGCCGCGAACTACGAGGGCAAGGAGCGCGCCTTCGCCTACTCGATGATCGGCGGCGCCGCGGGCGCTGCGATTGCCGCAGGCCCGCTGATCGGCGGCTACGTGACGACCACCTGGAGCTGGCGCTACGTCTTCGTCGGCGAGGTGGTCGTGGTGATCGCGGTGCTCGCAGTCCACCGGATGATGAAGCGCGCGCCCAAGCCCGGGCAGCCGCCGACGCTGGACTACGGCGGCGCAGCGCTCTCGGCGATCGCGTTTGGCCTGATCGTGTTCGGGATCCTGAAGAGCAGCACCTGGGGCTGGATCAAGCCGGTCGCCGCACCGACGATCAACGGTGACAAGATCACGCCGCTGGGGTTTTCCGTGGTGCCGTTCCTGATCATGGGCGGCCTGGTCGTGCTCGGCTGCTTCTTCGCGTGGGAGGAGCGCCGCGAGCGGCTCGGTAGGAGCACGCTCCTCAACCGCGCGCTGCTGAAGATCGGGACGCTGCGTGGCGGGCTCACCTCGCTCGCGGCTCAGCAGCTGATCGTGATGGGCACGTTCTTCGTCCTGCCGGTCTATCTCCAGGTCGTGCTCGGCTTCGATGCGTTCGAGACGGGGAAGCGTCTGTTTCCGATGTCGGTCTCGATGCTGGCCGCGGCGCTGGCCGGGCCCAGGGTGGCGCTGCGGTTCGGCCCGCGGAGTGTCGTCCAGGTCGGTCTGGGCGCGATGGCGATCGCCGCGCTCGTGCTCGTCGGGACGATCGACGTGACGCTGAACGGGACGACGTTCGCGTTGTCGCTCGTCTTCTTCGGGATCGGCGCGGGCCTGCTGATGTCGCAGCTCGGCAACGTGATCATGTCCTCGGCGCCTCCCGATCAAACCAACGAGGCCGGGGGCCTGCAGGGAACGGCACAGAACCTGGGCGCGTCGCTCGGAACCGCGCTGATCGGCTCGGTGCTGCTGCTTGGGCTCCTGAACGGGTTCAACTCCCGGATCCAGCAGAATCCGGCCGTGTCCCCCGACGTGAAGGCGCAGATCTCGCAGGCTACCGAGGCCGGCATCCCGATCGTCACGACCGACCAGGCATACCAGAGCTTGCGCGACGCCGGGCTTTCGTCGGCCGATGCGGCCGCGGTCACCGACGACTACGCCGGCGCGCAGCTCGCCGCCCTGAAGACCTCGATGCTGGCGGTCGCGTTCCTTGCCGTGCTCTCGTTCTGGTTCACGCGGCGCCTGCCCGGAAGGCGCGAGGAAGCCGCCTAACAGGGGCTACTGTGCGTACTCGCTATCGGGAGGTGATCGGATGAACGACAAGCCCAACTGGAAGGTCGCGCACATCGACGACATCGAGCGGCGCGGCAGGGACATCCCGGTGCGCGAGCAGCTCGGGATCCACGCGTTCGGGATCAACGCCTTCACGCCCAGTGAGGACGGCACGCTGGTCAATGAGCACGACGAGGCCGGGTCGGGCCAGGAGGAGCTGTACATCGTGCTCGATGGCAAGGCGACGTTCGAGATCGACGGCGAGGCGGTCGAGGCGCAGGGCGGAACGCTCGTGTTCGTGGGGCCGCAGGCGCGGCGGAAGGTGACCGGTGAGGGAACCGTGCTGGTGGTCGGCGCCACACCCGGCGAGGCGTATGAGGGGCTCGATTGGGGCGACGCCTGGCAGTACCACAGCGCGTCGATGACCGCCTACGGCGAACAGCGGTATGCCGACGCGCTCGACGCTGTCCGCGAGGCCCTCGAGCACACGCCAGACCACCCGGGCCTGCACTACAACTACGCGTGCTTCGCAACGCTCGCGGGCGACACCGGCGACGACACGTTCGACCATCTGCGGCGGGCGGTGGAGCTGCGCCCGCAGTTCCGCGAGGACGCACGCAGAGACGACGACTTGGCCGCGGTACGCGATGATCCACGGTTCCAGCAGGCTCTTCGCTGAGCAGGCGGGCGTCGGCGATAGAACGCTCACGGCACACGGGCAGGGATCGGCGGTGTGGTCGCCGATACCGTTTGCCCGGCGGCGCTCCGAGGAATGCGGATAGGAACGATGTTCGTCGGCCAGTGTGAAGGAGCACATGATGGCGGGGTTCGAGATCGTGGCCGTCGACGGAGATGAGCGGACGGCGATTCGATGTCGGGGCGAGCTGGACGTCGGACGGTGCGCGAAGCTGATCGAGACGTTCGACGAGGTGCTGACAGGCGACGTCGAGCGCGTGGTGGTCGATCTCAGTGACGTGACCTTCATCGACTCGACCGGCATCGGGTGCCTGCTTCACGGCGCGTTCAAGGCCGACAAGCTGCACATCGCGTTCGAGCTGATTCCCGGTCCCGCGGTCGAGCGGTTCGTCAAGGTCAGCGGTCTCTCTCCGTACCTGGCACTGGGATAGGGTGCGCGCACACCCCGCCCACGGACGATCGACTGCGAGCGTCAAAGCCTGACGCGACGACCTCGGTCGCCACCTCTGCCGAGCGCCCGGCCGCCTCGATCCATACACTGACCGGCCATGCTGCGACTGATGCTGATGCTGGCCGCGCTGGTCGCCGCGCCGCCACCCGATCCGGGGTCGGTGCACGTGGCCCAGCCGCAGCCCTACGAGTTGTGGGACGGCCGAGTCCGCGGCACTGCGCCGGCCGGCAGCACCCTGGTCGTGGTGTCGCGCACGCACCGCTGGCGGGTGCCGGTTGCGGCCGACGGCCGCTTCGACAGGGTGCTTCCCGGCGTGCCGCGCGGCGACGGTCATGTGACCGTCGGCGGCCACAGGGTGGCCCCGCTGTTCGGAGTGCCGAGCGGGTCGATGCTGCCGCTGCCCAGGCCGCACGGAGATCCGTCCCTGAACACGAGGTTGAGCAATCTGGCGCAGATGGTGACGGCTCACGTCTCGATCTACAGCCGGTCATGGAGCGGCCGCGCCGCCGCCTACAACGCCGGCGCCGAGTTCGAGGCGGCCAGCACGCTGAAGCTGCCGATCATGCTGGTTGCCTTATCTGACAGCCACGGCGAGCTGGAGCGCTCCGAGTACTGGGGCCCGATGGTGCGGGTCACCCGCTACTCCGACAACGCTGCCGCCAACGAGCTGCTCGAGCAGACCGGCGGCAGCGACGCCGACGGCGCCGCCGACATGGTGGAGCTGATGAAGTCGCTGGGGTTGACCCACACCTACATGGCCGGCGGCTACCTGATCGAGGGCGGTGGTGGCTCGTCGCTGCTGGGCATCGTCGACCAGCCGCCCAGCGCCTACAAGCACACCACCGCCCGAGACATGGCCACGCTCGCCGCGATGCTGGTGGACGCAGCCGCCGGGCAGGGGCCGCTGCTTCGGCACGGCATCTCGCCCCACGAGGCCCGCGAGCTGCTCTACCTGATGGTGCACGCCCAGGACAAGGGGCTGGTTCCAGCGGGCGCCCACGGTCTGCCGGTGGCACACAAGATCGGCTGGCTGGACGACGCCAACAACGATGTGGCCGTCGTCTTCACCTATCACGGGCCGCTGGTCGTCGCGATCTACAGCAACGGCAACGAGGACGCATCGGTCGAAACGTTCGGTGAAATTGCGGTGTCTGACCTATTGACAGCCGACAACCTGGGGTAAGGTGTTGGCGTGAGGTGGGGGCTTCTCAGGACGGGGCTGGCCGCGGCATTGATCGCCGCAGGCATGGCCGTGGCCACGGCCGGTGCTGATCCGACCCCGCGCGTGTCGTCCCAGGGCGTGCTGATCGTAGCCGCCGACGGCACCGTGACGGTTTCGCCCACAGCCGAGCTGCCCGGAGACGCCACTGCCGGGACGACCGCCTGGGAATCCTCCAGTGACGCGCCCGCCGTACAGGTAGCGCGCTCGTGGAGCACCGTGACAGCGGACGATCCGGCCGCATCCGGCGAGGTCGTCGTCAAAGGCGCCTCGCTGTTCGGCGGCGACGTGACGCTGCGCCGCCTGCAGCTGTCGCTCGCGCAGACCGCGCCCGGCCAAACTCCAACCGTCGACCTGAGGTTGAGGGAGCTGGTGGTCGACGGCACGGCCGTGGCCGCACCGAAGCCGGGCGACCAACCACTGGCGCTCGGAGACTGGGGCACGTTGACCGTCGCCGCCCCGCTCGACAACGACGGCGTGGCCGGCGTCCAGATCGACGTCACGGCCGACCACGACGGCGTCTCGGCCGGCACGTTCATCGATCTCGGCCGGGTGTCGTTCGCGGCCCCGGCCCCGGCGCCGCCGCCACCCTCCGGCGGCGGCACCACCGACGGCGGTGGCGGCAACGGCGGCAACGGCGGCAGCACTAACCCCGGTCCGCCGCTTGCTCCGACCCCCACCTCAGGGCACCACCACAAGCAGCGGCATCAGCGCCACAGCGCCACCACTCATGACGGCACGGCCGACAAGCGCCACCACCATCACCACCACCGCGTCGCAGTGCGCCACCCCTCCAACCTGCCGGAGCTCGGGCGAGGCGTCCGCGCCGACATCGTGCGCGCCGCCGCCCAGCAGATCGGCTGGCCGTACGTGTGGGGCGGCGAAAGCCGCACCGAGGGTGGCTTTGACTGCTCCGGCCTCGTCGACTACGCCTACTCGGCGGCCGGGCACGCGCTGCCGGGCCGGCCCACCGCCGCCGTGCTGTGGCAGATGGGCATCCCGATCGCTAAGCGCAACCTGCGTCCCGGCGATCTCGTGTTCCTGGGCACGTACAGCGGCCAGCCCTACCACGTGGCCATGTACGCCGGGCACGGCACGGTGATCGTCGCCTCCGGCCGGGGACGGCCGATCGCGGCGGTGCCGCTGGACAGCGTGCCCTGGGACGGCTACGCGCGGATCTGGGCCGACGGCTCGCTGGAGCCGCCGCATCCGCTGCATCTGGTGCGACCGGTCACTCCGGTCAAGCGCGACGACCAGCAGGCCGACGTGGTGGCCGCCTCGCGCGCGCTGCTGCCGCTGCCCGCCGGCGCCGCGCCCGCCAAGGTGATGAGCGCGCTGCTGCCTGCGCCGCCCCGCAAGGCGCCCGGTAGGCCGGAGCGCCGCCCCCCGACAGCCGTCGTGGCCGTCGATCCCCGGATCAAGCCGGTGCATGCCCGTGGCTCGGGCGCGTTACCGTCGGCGTAGACGGCTCGCAATCAGCCGCTCCGTCTAGAACCGCTCCCGCTTGAACCAGAACTGGTGCACCAGCACCGCCGCCGCCAGCACCACCGCCCAGGCCACGCTCAGCGACGGCGACAGCACCGACGGCGGGTTGTGGCTGATCCACCCGCGCTTCACGACCTGCTCGTTCCACCCGTCGTTGAACGACACCGCCAGCCCGTAGCAGAGCATCAGCGCCAGGTACAGCGACAGCGCCGTAGAGATCCCGCGGCGCCGTGAGATCAGCAGCGCCGTGATCACCAGCATCAGCCCGAACAGGCCCTCGTGCAGGCCGCGGTGCACGGACGCCAGCTGCGGCTCGCCCGGCGTCGGCTGGCGCGAGTTGATCACGTGGCCGAGCAGCGGCAGGTCCTGCGCGTAGAGGCCGACCGACGCGATCATCCAGGGGATCGACCAGATCGCGAGCAGCACCATGATCACAATCCGCGCCCGTCCCAGCGGGGGATCCCAGCGCCGCGGCGCCCACCAGGTCAGCCAGAACGCCAGCGCCACGCCGATCACCGCCGGCAGGTTGGCCCAGCTGGCGGTGAGGTCGTCCTGGCTGACGACACCCGGCAGCGCAACGGTCGCGCACAGCACGATCGCCGCCCACGCCATCGTCCCCCGCGCGGCCGCTCCCACCAGCGCGATCGCGATCAGGGCGACCGGAAAGTTGAGGTAGCTGATCAGGCGCGATGCCGCCCCGCTGGGTCCGGTGTCGTCGAAGTGGTACGTCGCACCGGCGGGCAGCCGCCAGTAGGTGATCGCCGTGACCGCGGCGACCAGGCCGCACATCAGCCATACCACCCGCACGCGCATCGCCCAACACTACAATGGCCCGTCTATGGCCGGCGCCCGCAGAGACGAGCTCGAGCGTCGCACCCGCCACCAGCCCGAGGCCGTCGAGGCCCGCCTGTTCGAACGCTGGGAGCGTGAGTGCGGCTTCTCCGGCGATCCCGAAAGCGACGCCGAGACCTACGTGATTCCCTTGCCGCCGCCGAATGTGACCGGCGAGCTGCACATGGGCCATGCGCTGAACGGCTCGATCCAGGACACGCTGATTCGGTTGCACCGGATGCGTGGGCGAAACACGCTGTGGATCTGCGGCACCGACCACGCCTCGATCGCCGTGCACGCCGTGATCGAGAAGCAGCTGCGGGCGGAGGGGACGAACCGGATCGACGTCGGCCGCGAGGCGTTCATCCAGCGCGTCTGGGAGTGGCGGCGCGCGACCGGCGCCACCATCATCCAGCAGCTGAAGCGGCTGGGCTGCACGCTCGACTACGAGCACGAGCGCTTCACCATGGACGAGGGCTACGTGCGGGCGGTGATGGAGACGTTCGTGCGGCTCTACGACAAGGGCCTGATCTACCGCGACAACCGCATCGTCAACTGGTGCCCCGGCTGCGGCTCGACCGTGTCCGACCTGGAGGTGCGACACGAGCGCGCCGCCGACGCGCTGTACGAGGTGCGCTACCCGATCACCGGCACCGACCAGTTCGTGACCGTGGCCACGGTGCGGCCCGAGACGATCCTGGCCGACACGGCCGTGGCCGTGCACCCCGACGACGACCGCTACCGCCACCTGGTCGGAAAGACGGCGATCGTGCCGATCGTGGGCCGCGAGGTGCCGATCATCGCCGATGAGTACGTGATGATGGATTTCGGCACGGGCGCGCTCAAGGTCACGCCCGGCCACGACCCGAACGACTTCGAGATCGGTCGCCGCCACGGGCTGCCCGAGATCTCGGTGATCGGGTTCGACGGCCACATGTCGGCAGAGGCCGGCGAGTTCGCCGGGCTGGCGGTGGGCGAGGCTCGCCAGAAGGTGATCGACCGCCTGTTCAGCGAGCAGCTGCTGCACGGCGAGCGCCCCTACGAGCACGAGGTCGGTCACTGCGATCGCACCGGCGACCGCATCGAGCCGCTGATCTCGCTGCAGTGGTTCATGCAGATGGACTCGCTGGCGGCCGCCGCCAACACCGAGGTGCGCTCCGGCAGCGTCCGCTTCGTGCCCAAGAACCAGGAGGCCATCTACTTCCACTGGATGGACAACATCCGGCCCTGGTGCATCTCCCGCCAGCTCTGGTGGGGTCACCAGATCCCGGTCTGGTACTGCCCTAACGGCCACCGCACCGTGAGCGTGCAACCGCCCGCCGCCTGCCGAGAGTGCGGGTCGGCCGAGCTGGAGCGCGACCCCGACGTGCTGGACACGTGGTTCTCATCGGCGCTGTGGCCGTTCGCGACGCTGGGCTGGCCGGAGCCGAACGAGCGCCTGGCCACGTTCTACCCGGGGAACGTACTCGTCACCGCCCGCGACATCATCAACCTGTGGGTGGCGCGGATGCTGATGATGGGGATCGAGTTCATGGGCGAGAAGCCCTTCTCGGACGTCTACATCACATCGATCATCCAGGCCGCCGACGGTCGCCGCATGTCCAAGTCGCTGGGCACCGGCGTCAACCCACTCGACCTGATCGAGCAGTTCGGCGCCGACGGCACCCGCTACGGCCTGCTCAAGATGAGCTCGACCCAGGACGTGCGCTTCTCGGAGGGCATGCTGGACGAGGGCGCGAAGCTGGCCAACAAGCTCTGGAACGCGGCCCGGTTCGTGCTGCTGCAGACCGACCCGGAGGCGGAGCCGGCGCCGCTGGCGACCACGGCCGAGGACCGCTGGATCCTGTCGCGGCTGGCGGGCACCATCGACGAGGTCCTGTCCCAGCTGGACAGCTACGACTTCGCCGCGGCCGTCAAGGGCCTGTACGGGTTCATCTGGAACGACTTCTGCGACTGGTACGTGGAGGCCGCCAAGGCGCAGCTGTACGGCGAGGACGAGGCGGCCCGGCGCCAGGTGTCGTCGGTGCTCGTGTGGGTGCTCGAGCGCACGGTGGCGCTGGCCCACCCGGTGATGCCGTTCGTGACCGAGGAGATCTGGGGCTTCCTGCCGGGCGAGCGCGCGATGCTGCTGGTGTCGCCATTGCCGGAGCCGCAGCTCGACCACCGCGACCCGGCGCTCGAGGAGTCGGCCCGACATGACATGGAGGTGGTGTCGGAGGCGCGGCGGCTGGCCGGCGAGGGCGAGCGGCCGCTGGTGACGGCGGCACCCGGTTCGCTGTTCATGGCGCTGCTGGAGCGGGCGAAGGGCGTGGCCGTCGAGCATGACGCCGCTGCCGCGGCAGCGGTCGTTGTGGCCCGCGGCGACCGCGATTCGCTGAGGGCCAAGCTGAAGGCGGCGGTGGCAGAGTACGAGCGCGCACAGTCCAAGCTGGCGAACGAGGGATTCCTGGCCCGAGCGCCTGCGCAGGTGGTCGAAGCCGAGCGGGAGAAGGCGGAGCGGTTCGCCGGCGAGGTGTCCGAGATCCGGCGTAGGCTGGAAGCGCTGTGACCCCTGCTGTGATGAGCGGAGCCGACTACATCGAGTCGCTCGAGCTGATGGGCATGCAGTTCGGGCTGGACCGCATGCACGCCCTGATGGAGGCGCTCGGCCACCCCGAGCAGCGCTTCGACGCGATCCACATCGTGGGCTCCAACGGCAAGTCGTCCACGGTGCGCTTCTGCGAGGTGCTGCTCGAGGCGGAGGGTCTTGCCACGGGCGCATACACGTCGCCGCACATCACCACGTTCCGCGAGCGGATCCGGATCGGCGGCGAGACGATCTCGGCCGAGGGCTACGAGCGAGCGGTGTCGGCGGTGCGCGACACCGGGATCGAGGTGACCCAGTTCGAGGCGTTGACGGCAGCCGCGTACGTCGCGTTCGCCGAGGCGGCCGTCGAGGTCGCGGTGGTCGAGGCCGGCCTCGGCGGCCGGCTGGATGCGACCAACGTGCTGGCGCGCTCGCGTGTGCAGGTGCTCACCAACGTGTCGCTCGAGCACTCCGAGCTGCTGGGCCAGACCCGCGAGCGGATCGCGGCCGAGAAGCTGGCCGTGGTGCCGGAGGGCGGCGACCTGGTGATCGGCGAGGCCGGCTGGGAGGACGCGGCACCGCAGGCCGCGCGTACCAAGGTGGTGACGGTGGGCGGCTCGTATCAGGATCAGAACCGGGCGGTGGCGCGGGCGGCGGTGGAGGCACTGCTGGGCCGCCCCGTCGACCCGTCGCCGATCGAGCAGCTGGTGGTGCCCGGGCGGCTGGAGGTGCGCGGCCGCCGCCCGCTCGAGATCTGGGACGGTGCCCACAACCCGGCCGGCATGCAGCGGCTGGCCGCGGAGCTGCCGGCGCTGCTCGGCGACCGCCAGGCGGTGGCCGTGTTTGCGGCGATGGCCGACAAGGACGTCGCCTCGATGGTCTCGCTGCTGCGGACGGTGTGCCCGACCATCATCGCGACCACCTCCAGCAACCCGCGGTCGCTTCCGGCCGACACCGTGGCATCGCTGGCGGGCGGACCGTCGTGCGAACGCCCGAAGGAGGCGCTCGAGGCCGCGCGGGTGCTGGCGGGGCCGAGCGGCGCCGTCGTCGTGTGCGGATCGTTGTACCTGCTGCACGATCTCAGCGGTGACGCAGCGGATTGAACCATTGCGGTCCGACCGGACTGCCACTTAGACTCTAAGAGGTACGCGTGAACCTGCTCGCTACTCAAACCACCGATTCGTCCTCCTCCGGCCCGTTCTCGGGCGTCGGGGACTTCTTCAGCTCGGGCTACTTCACAGCCATCGAGCGGATATCGGGGCTGTTCGTGATCGCGATCTGGCTGGCGCTGGCGTTCTGGACGGCCAAGGACGCCCGCCGCCGCATCGATGACCAGGTGATCGTCTCGGTGTGCGTGGCCGCCGCCGTGCTGTTCGGGCCGCTTGGGGTGGTCATCTACATGTTCCTGCGGCCACCCGAGTACCTCAGCGACGTCCGCGAGCGCGAGCTCGAGATCCGGGCGATGGAGCGGCGGCTGGGCGCGGATCAGGTCTGCCCGTACTGCCGCAACCCGGCCGATCCCAGCTTCCTGTCGTGCCCGCATTGCGGCACCAAGCTCAAGAATGCCTGCAGGCGCTGCAAGAGCCCGCTCGATCCGGAGTGGCGGCTCTGCCCCTACTGCGAGACGGCTGTGGCCGGCGCCGCCGCGCCGCGCACCCGCGATGTGGACGTGGTCAGCGGGCGCACGACCACCGACGCGCCGCTCTAAGCTTCGGCTCCGCCGTTTTCCGTACAAGGAGTCTTTGTGGCCGACCTCGAGCGTACGTTCGTGATGATCAAACCCGATGCCCACGCCCGACGCCTGTCCGGCGACATCCTGGGTCGCTTCGAGCGGCGTGGATTCGCGATCCGGGGCATGAAGCTGCTGCGGGTCAGCGAGCAGCAGGCGTCGCAGCACTACGCCGAGCACGAGGGC
This sequence comes from Gaiellales bacterium, assembly GCA_045806525.1. Classification (GTDB taxonomy): domain Bacteria; phylum Actinomycetota; class Thermoleophilia; order Gaiellales; family JAICJC01; genus JAICYJ01. Next base: position 12,957 of record JBJMJD010000046.1, read on the forward strand.
AAGCCGTTCTACCCCGACCTGGTCGAGTTCATCACATCGGGGCCGGTCGTCGCGATGGTGCTGGAGGGCCCGGGCGCGGTGGCGACGGTGCGCACGATGATGGGCACCACCAACCCGCTGGACTCCGCGCCGGGCACGATCCGCGGCGACTACGCGCTCGAGATCGGCGAGAACGCGGTACACGGGTCGGACTCGACGGCGTCGGCCGAGCGGGAGATCGCGATCTACTTCGCGGATGAAGAGCTGGTCTGAGGCGTCTGATTTCGGGCGCGCCGAGTGATCCGCCTCCCACAGCCGCTCGTGCTCGCCTCACGCTCGCCGCAGCGCCGCGCCATCCTCACCCAGCTCGGGATCCCCTTCACTGTTGTCGAGCCCGGCTACATCGAGATCGACCCGCCCGGCGAGCGGCCGTCGCAGCTGGTCGTCACCCATGCCGTGGGCAAGGCCCGCTCCGTTGCGGGCACGTGGGTGCTGGGCGTCGACACCACCGTTGCCCTGGACGGCGACAGTCTCGCCAAGCCGGCCGACGCGGTCGACGCCGGGGCGATGCTGCGCCGTCTGGCCGGCCGCACCCACACCGTGTACTCGGGGCTGTGCCTGCGCTGCTCCGAAACGGAGCACGTCCGCCTGGCTGCCACCGACGTCAGCTTCCGCGACCTGACCGAGCCCGAGATCGAGTGGTACGTGGGGGAGGGTGAGTGGCGCGGCAGGGCCGGAGGGTATGCCGTCCAGGGCCGCGGCGCCGCGCTGGTGACCGCCATCGCCGGTGACTACACCAACGTCGTGGGGCTGCCCGTGGCGGCGCTGGTCGACGCGTTTGCCGAAGCCGCGGCACCGGCCGACTGCTAGACTGCGCTGCCCTGATTTGGCTGCAATTGCAGCGGCTTTCCAAAGGACGTTCGATCGGAATCTTCAACTCACTGACCGGGTTCGGCGGCCGTGATATGGCTGTGGATCTGGGCACCGCGAACACGCTGGTGTACGTCCGGGGCCGCGGCATCGTGCTGTCCGAGCCGTCGGTGGTTGCGATCGACCAGCGCACCGGCGACGTGCACGCCGTCGGCATCGAGGCCAAGCGCATGCTGGGCCGGACGCCCGGCGACATCCAGGCCATCCGCCCGCTCAAGGACGGCGTGATCGCCGACTTCGACGTGACCGAGCAGATGCTCCGCCACTTCATCCAGAAGGTGCACCAGAACCGCTGGGCGCACCCGCGGGTGGTCGTCTGCGTGCCCTCCGGCGTGACCGGGGTCGAGAAGCGCGCCGTCGAGGAGGCCACGTACTCGGCCGGCGCCCGCCAGGCCTACCTGATCGAGGAGCCGATGGCGGCCGCGATCGGCGCCGGGCTGCCCGTGTCGGAGCCGACCGGCAACATGATCGTCGACATCGGCGGCGGCACGACCGAGGTGGCGGTGATCTCGCTGGGCGGGATCGTCGTCTCGCAGTCGATCCGGGTGGGCGGCGACGAGCTGGACGAGGCCATCATCGAGCACGTCAAGCGCGAGTACAAGCTGATGATCGGATCGCAGACGGCCGAAGAGGTGAAGCTCGAGATCGGCTCGGCGCACGAGCTGCCCGAGGAGGTCGAGGCCGAGATCCGCGGGCGCGACCTGGTCAGCGGACTGCCCAAGACGGTGGTGCTGTCGAGTGCGGAGGTGCGCACCGCGCTCGAGGTGCCGCTCTCGCAGATCATCGACGCGGTCAAGCAGACGCTCGACAAGACGCCGCCGGAGCTGGCCTCCGACATCATGGATCGCGGCATCGTGCTGGCGGGCGGCGGCGCCCTGCTGCAGCGGCTGAACGAGCGGATCCGGGCCGAGACGCAGATGCCGGTGCACCTGGCCGAGTCGCCGCTGACCTGCGTCGCAGTCGGATCGGGGCGCTCGCTCGAGGAGTTCGACGCGATCCACCGCGCCAACCAGTCGTACGCCAACCGCCGCCGCAACGGCCGGCGCAGCTACACGTACTGACCCGGCCCACCGGCGCTCACGGCCGAAACCGCCGGTAACCTGGCCCGGTGCTGTTGCTGACCGCCGAGCCCATCACCTACGTCCAGGCGATCCTCCTGGGGCTGCTGCAGGGGTTCTCGGAGCTGTTTCCGATCTCGAGCCTCGGCCACAGCGTGATCCTGCCGCAGTTGCTGGGCTGGAACATCCACCAGAACGACGAGTACTTCATCACGTTCTTGATCGCCACCCACCTGGCGACGGCGATCGTCCTGTTCATCTTCTTCTTCCGCGACTGGATGCGGATCTTCGCCGGCATGTGGCGCTCGCTGGCCGACCGCCAGATCGCACCCGACAACCACGACGCCAAGCTGGGCTGGCTGCTGGTGGTGGGCACGGTGCCGGCCGGGCTGCTGGGCCTGCTGTTCCAGGACTCGCTGCGCACGGTGTTCGCATCGGCCCAGTCGGCGGCCTTCTTCCTGATGCTGAACGGCCTGATGCTCTACGGTGCGGAGCGGCTGCGGCGGCGGGCGCCGGCGGTGGAGACGTCCGACCCGGTCGCGTCCGACGAGCGCATCTCCGGCCGCACCAGCTATCGCGACGCGGTCGGCATCGGCGCCGCCCAGGCGATCGCGCTGATCCCCGGGTTCTCGCGCAGCGGCGCCTCGATGGCCGGCGGCCTGCTGACCGGCCTCTCCAACGAGGACGCGGCGCGCTTCTCGTTCCTGCTGGCGACGCCGATCATCGGCGCCGCCGCGCTGCTGAAGCTGCCCGACCTGTTCGGCTCAACCGGCGACGGCGTGCGCGGGCAGGCGCTCGCGGCGTCGCTGTGCTCGGCGCTGACCGCCTGGTTCTCGGTGCGGTTCCTGGTCAAGTACTTCGAGACCAACCGGCTGACGCCGTTTGCGATCTACTGCTTCGTGGCCGGGCTGGCCTCGTCGATCTACCTCCTGGTCAAGTAGCGTCCGCGCTGCGCGGGCCTGACTGGAACCAGGCGAACACGAAGCAGCCGATCCCGACCAGCACCGCGGCGATGCCGTGCTTGGTGTGATGGTGGTCGGAGCCGGACTCGTGGCCGGGGAAGAAGGAGGGCAGCGACTTCGCGGGCTCCACGAAGTAGACGATGCCGATGATGATGAACACGATGCCGAGCACGACGGCGGCGATCGCGAGGTAGCGCTTCTGCACGTGGTGCCTCCCGCTCGAGGGTCAGTACGAGCCTACCCGCGGAACCGGTCGCGGGCGATAGGGCGAAGCCCCTGCTAACGCCTACTTAACACGCCTGGCGTAGACTGTTCGTTCACCCGACCGCCTTCTGAAATGCTGATCGGCAAGAACCGACATCTCCGGCGGCGGGCCGTGATCGGCCTGCTCCTAGCGGCCTCGCTCACGCTTCTCACGCTCTCGTTCCGACAGGGCTCGGAGGGCGCGATCGGAGCCATCCAGCGCGGCGCGCTGGCGGTCACCGCACCCTTCTCATCGGCCACGACACGCGTCACCAAGCCGTTCGTAGACGCGTGGAACTGGACGAGCGGCCTGGTCGACGCGCGCTCCGAGAACGCCAAGCTGAAGGACGAGCTGGCGCAGGCCAACGCCGCAAACGTGCAGCTGAACGCGGTCAGGTCGGAGCTTGCGCAGGACAACCAGCTGCTGCACTTCACCGAGAACTCGCAGATCGCAGCGCAGTATCCGTTCGTCGGCGCGACCGTCACACGGCAGGTGCCGAACGCCTACAGCCAGACGATCACCGTCAACGTGGGCAGCGCCGCGGGCGTCGCCGTGGGCGATCCGGTGGTGGCGCCCGCCGGGAGCAGCGACCTGTTCGCGGGGCTGGTCGGGCGCGTCACCACGGTGACTCCCAACGCCAGCAGCGTGGAGCTGATCCTCGACCCGGACACGGCCGTGTCGGCGCGCGTCCAGGGTGGCACCGTGCGGGGCGTGGCGGTTCCGAACCCGGGCAACCCGGGTGTGCTTGACCTGCAGATGGTGCCCCAGGCCGAGCAGGTGAAGCCGAACCAGGTGGTGGTGACGGCCGGTCTTCAGCCGAACCGCCAGGGCCTGCAGGCGCTGCTCCCGGCCGGCATCCCGATCGGCCTGGTGACCAGCGTCAGCCAGTCAGACCTGAACGACGTCTACAAGGGCATCGAGGTCACGCCCTTCGTCGACTTCGGCAGCCTCGACCGGGTGCTGGTGCTGAAGGTGGTGAGGACGCCCTGATCCTGGACGCGCTGAAGGCGGTCGTGGCCGTGTTCGTGCTGGCGGTGCTCCAGTTGTCGGCGATGCCGCAGCTGATCCCCGGCAGCGTCACGCCCGACCTGCTGGTGATCCTGGTGGTGACGATCGCGCTCACGCGCGGCGCCGAGGCGGCCGCGCTGACCGGCTTTGCGGCGGGCGTGCTGCTGGACGCGATGCTGGTCGGCCGGCTGGGTCTCACGTCGCTGCTGTACATGGCGGCCGGGCTGTGGGTGGCATACCGGGTCGAGCCGTCCGACAGCGTGGTCGTGTCGCCGCTCTCGCCGATGCCGCGCCCGGCCGTGCAGCTGCTGTACGTAGTGGTGGCGACCGCCATCGTCCAGGTCGGCCTGGCCGCCGCCCATGTGCTGCTGGGTGATGGGTACCCCGTCACCTACGAGCTGTTCAACGTCATCATCCCCACGATCGTCGAGACGGCGGTGCTGGCCCTCGTGCTGCTGCCGCTGCTGCGCCGCCTCTTCCCCTATCGAACGAGAGCCGATGGTTATCCAATCGCCGCCTAACCGGCCCGAGCCGCCGCCCGACAAGAACCAGATGATGATTCGCGCGGCCACGCTGGGCGTGATCGCGGTGGTGCTGTTCGGCGTGCTGGTGTTCCGGCTCTGGGCGCTGCAGGTGCTGCACTCCGATCACTACGTGGCGCAGGCCAACCAGAACGACGTGCGGCAGCTGCCGTTGCCGGCGCCGCGCGGCGAGATCGAGGACAGCACGGGGAAGGTGCTGGTCAAGAACACCAGCCATGTGCTGGCGGAGGTGAACCCGGCCGGTCTGGCCACGCGGGTCGACTGCACCACGTTTGTGGCCGACCAGCGCGGAAAGTGCAACGCTGTTGTCGCGGCCACGCCGCCGGGCGCGGTGCCGCGCTGTGCGGCACTGAAGGGCCAGACCCGCTGCCTGGTGCTGGCGCGGCTGGGCCGGGTGCTGGGGATGAAGCCGCATGAGGTGTGGCGCGCGTATGAGAAGACGCTGTACGTGAACGCCGATGGGTCGGGCGGCTGCACGCCGAAGGCGGAGACGCCCTGTTACGTCGTCAACGCCGGCCCGCCGATCCCGCTGAAGCCGGCCTCGGAGCCGGAGGTGGCCTACGTGCTCGAGCGCCGCTCGCAGTTCCCCGGCGTGCAGTTCCTGCAGACCACGCAGCGGCAGTACCCGTACGGCGAGCTCGCGCCGAACCTGCTTGGCTACGTCAGCCAGATCTCGCAGTCGGAGCTGAAGGACTCGAACTTCGCAGGCTTGACCGGCGGCCATTCGGCAACCGGCATTCTGGGCCTCGACACCGTCACGTGGCACCGCTTCGCCTCCACCTTCCTCGGCATCGCCGCGGTGGTGATGGTCGGATTCCTCGGCCGGCGCATCGGCGGCAACGCGGTCGGCATCGTCGCCGCGTCGATCGCCGCGGTGTACCCCGAGATGTGGATCAACGACGGCAT